>CAZKQY010000543.1:0-2014 GCA_964555005.1 uncultured Syntrophotalea sp.
ACGGTCGGGGTGGGGGTTGTCCCTGCTCCTGAAATCGATGAGCTTAATATTCTCCAGGCAACTCTTAAGGCGATGGTCCTGGCGGTGCGGCGCCTGAGAATCTCACCGGACTATCTTCTTGTAGACGGTATTACTCCAGTACCTCTGTCCCTTCCGCAGAAGATCCTGAAACAGGGTGATTCCCGTTCTCTGTCCGTGGCCGCCGCTTCTGTTGTGGCCAAGGTGGTGCGCGACAGGATAATGACTGCCTACGACCGCTTTTATCCCGGCTACGGCTTCGCCAAGCATAAGGGATACGGGAGTGTCCAACACCTTGCGCTTATTGCCCGTTTAGGTCCCTGCCCTTTGCACCGTCGCACTTTCAGAGGAGTCAGGGAGTATGTGGACGGCCATGACTGAGGCGCGCCTGTTGTTGGGGCGGTGGGGGGAGGAAGAGGCCGTCCGGTATTTGCGTCGCATGGGGATGAAAATTCTGGAACGCAACTTGCGGACCCCTGTGGGAGAGATCGATGTTATCGCCCGGCAGGGAAAGAAATTGGTTTTTGTGGAGGTCAAGACCCGGCGAAGTGATGCCTTTGGCTCTCCGCAGGAGGCTGTTGGTTCGATTAAACAGAGACAGATCCTTCGCGCAGCCCAGTGGTATCTTGGGGACAGGAAGGGAAAAGGACTCCAGCCCCGTTTTGACGTGGTGGCTGTGCGCCCGGGCCGGCAAGGGGCTTTGGTGGAGCATATACCCGATGCCTTTGGTGTCTGACTCATTAGGCGACATCTGGAAGCCTCGCTGGGTACAGTTTGGGTTGATCGGGAGCACGGGGAATGGTTCGCCTGTTGTTGCAGAAATGACAGGAAATACAGCGCAGGAACAAGGATGGGGTTCCTTTGCTTTTTGGATAAATAGTCATTACAATCAGGGCTTTGAGAGGTTAAAGACATGAAGACGGGTCTTTCATCACTGGGGTTCTTAAGAATCGGCGCCGTTTCACCCGAACTGCGCGTTGCCGATGTCGCTTTCAACACTGAACAAATATGCCAGGCCATTGCCGAGGCATGCGCCCGGAATTGCCGTTTATTACTTTTTCCCGAATTGAGCGTTACAGCCTATACTTGCGGCGACCTCTTTTTCCAGCATCTTCTCATTGAACAAGCCAAGCAGGCGCTTTGGAAGGTTGCCGACTACACCGCGGAACAACAGGTTACCGTTGTGGTGGGTGCCCCGATCGCCCAAGGCGGCCGACTTTTCAACTGCGCAGTTTTCATTTGCTGCGGCAAAATTCTCGGGGTAGTTCCCAAAACCTATCTGCCCAATACCCAGGAGTTTTACGAGGAGCGATGGTTTTCCTCGGCACTGGAACGAACTGCCAATGAGATTGAATGGCGGGGGGAGAAGATTCCCTTTGGGGAGGATCTGCTGTTTTGCGCCGACACCATGCCCGATTGCTTGGTGGGTGTGGAAATCTGTGAGGACGTCTGGGTGGCCAACCCGCCGAGCGGCCGGATGGCGGTGCAGGGGGCGACGGTGCTGCTGAATCTGTCGGCCAGCCCGGAACTCCTGGGCAAGGAGGAATACCGCCGCGCTTTGGTCAAGTCACAGTCGGCACGGTGCCTGGCGGCTTACGTTTACGCCTCGGCGGGCCCTGGCGAATCCAGTACCGACCTGGTCTTCTCCGGCCATTCCCTAATCGCGGAGAACGGCGCGATTATGGCCGAGACGCAGCGGTTCCAGTTTGCCACCCAGTTGGCCGTTGCCGATGTCGATATTGAACGGTTGGTCAACGAGCGTCTCAAGAATAACAGCTTTGCCGCCTCCAAGACTGACACCAAGTTTCGTGTTATTGCTTTTCCACAGCCTGATGCTCCTGCAGAAGAGCTGCACAGGGTTGTTTCTGCCACCCCTTTCGTTCCGCCCGAAGACCAGGAGCGGACTCGCCGTTGCCGGGAAATCTTTGCCCTGCAGACCACCGGCCTGGCCAAGCGTTTGATGCACACCGGCTTGTCGCAGGCGGTGATTGGGATA
>CAZKQY010000544.1:0-1778 GCA_964555005.1 uncultured Syntrophotalea sp.
CGCTGTCTGCGTTACACCTCCTCGGCTTAACTCAGGCCAGGCATACGTCGGCCCGCCTTGACAGCAACCAAAGTGCCTCAAAATTAATTGACACGACTAACCAAACAGGACACTGGTCAAAACAGATTATCGTTCCGATACGGACCAACAATATAATTCGTCAACCCCCTGCCGTCAATGGTTCAGACCACTCTATCTATCCCGACCCTTCTATCCGGTCCGGCAAAAAAAATCCTGCCCGATTAAGAGCAGGATCAAGAATAAAGACAGCGCCATGCAGAACCTCTGGAAACTTCTGGCTTAAGCTTCAGCCGTTACCGGACTGATGATGGTCTTGACTTCGGCCACGCTATTCGCGGGGAATCCGCCCTGCTTGGCATGCTCGAGAACCATTTCCGCATTAGGGGCAATATAGATGCAATAAATCTTATCAGCGGTCACATAACTTTCAACCCACTGAATTTGCGGTCCAAGACCTTGCAAAACGCCACAGGATTTTTGAGAAATACCTTGAAGATCTGCAGCCGTCAGGTCACCGGCTCCGGGAATTTCGCGCTCAATAACAAATTTAGGCATTACGTTACCCCTTTCGAAACGTTAGATGATGTTTCCCACTAGAATGGTTTACAGCTCATTAATAGCGGTTCAAGCGCGCCATAGAAAATTCATATCAGTTCGTCACCATACCTTAAAACAGTGTTTGAACCAAAATGCCTTATATCACCAAAAAAGTCAAGATTCATTCGTCAAAACAATCTATTGACGAGCCTGACTGTATTGTTTTCTACCGGAACTCTCACCTAGGGCCGAAATGCCCTTTATCCTGCAAAACAGACAGGCCACAGCCCTAAGGAGAAAGTTCGTACCAGCCGTCCAGCAACGGAAAATACAGGGCCGTACGAACCTTGCAGGACGGTTCCATTTCTTCAAACAAACGGCGGTAAATGGCGAGCTGTCCTCGGTATTTCTCCCCTTCGGTAGTTAAAAACGCCTGCAAATCCTGCCTTGCCGGCACGCTGGTCTTATAATCAACAATCCAGCGCACCCCCTCTTCGACAAAGGTGCGGTCGATAATCGCATGTACCAGCTGACCATCGACCATGCCGGAAAGGGCCAGTTCGCATTCGGCCTGTTCGTGTTCGGCCAGTAGCCAGCGGCCTCTTTTGCACTGCAAGGTTTGCTGCAAAGCCTGCAGGACCTTATCCGCGGCGCTCTCCAGACTGGATTCGCCGATACCCAATTGTCCGAGCCGCAGGGTCCACAGAGCTTGGTCGGCGACAAGGCGTTCTGCCGGCCAGGCCGCCAATCCATCACGGGCAATGGACTCGAGCCATTGATGGATGACGGTGCCTATATGGCGTCCCTCCTCCGTTGCCGGCAGCAGAATCGTTTCCTCTGCCTGATGGGCTACCAGAGAGGGCTTCAGCACATCCGACCCTGCCTCTTGGTAACTTGCGGGCATAGCCGGCAATTGCCAGTGACCAGGGAGCCGCTGCATCAACCTCCCCTTTTTGGGTCCATCCTTCGGCTCGACATCATGACGTTGAGCGCTTAGAAACTCATCAACGACAGCCGGCCATAATTTCTCCAGAAATGACCCGCTCTCAGGTCGGCACTCCTCCTCACCAACGGGCCTGGCATAGCCCAATAGGTGCAGACGTTTTTTGGCGCGGGTGGCGGCCACATACAAGACCCTGGCAAGCTCCAGGTCACCCTTTTGCTTTTCAATACGTCCAATGGCATCGTAAATACCATCGCGGCTCTCACTGCCCAAGGGT
>CAZKQY010000545.1:0-1912 GCA_964555005.1 uncultured Syntrophotalea sp.
TGAGTGCGTCCTCAAGACTATGAGCTTCTTGAATAAAGCGATTGACGCGGCCAGTAAAACTCCAAAAACCGCCGAGCTCAGGGGCGGCCATTTCGGCAAGATCCGGGTCAAAGTTATCACCGTCGCCAACAGAAGCCGCACCCTGCAACTGCTGCGCGACCTGGGGGACGACAAAGCTGTCACCTCAGGACTGGCCGGCTTTCTCGGCCTGGTTGAAATCCATAACTTCACCAAAGCCCTTAAAGCCTATACCAATAACCAGAACGACGATAAAAAATGGGAACAATTCGCACCGTTGGTCGCCAGTTTCCTTAAACTGCCCGCTGCGATAAAAGACATCAAGGGTTTGGCGGCCCAGGCGGCAGCGAAGGCGGCTCCAGAGGCGGCAACGGGTGGCCGGCAGGCGGTTGCACAGAGGGGGTTTGCTAGAAAGGGTGCAGCCGAAGCCACAAAAGTAGGCTATTCCAAGCTTTTCAGAAGACTCAACCTCATAGCCGATCTGATAGAACTGGAGTTGACCCTATCCAGCTTCATTGAAAATCTGGAGCAAAACGACGACGCCGCCATCGCCTACGCTATTGGGTTGGCAGGCATCACCTTCGGCATCATCGCAACTTTTGTTGCCATACCGGGAGCGGGCTGGGTCATCTGCCTGGCAGCCATTGCCCACTGGTTAGCCAAGGCCTATCTGTTTACCAAGGATGTCCCGATAGTTGTCTGGCTTGAAAACAGCCCCTTCGTTCGCGGCAAGGAATACCATGAGGTCTTCTGCTACAAACGCTCCACCACGATTAAAAAAATCAAAGACGCCAAAGGGACCCAGGTGGACACCGCTTGCACCGTACACCGCTACGATAACTTTGAGTTCTTGGTCGATAGCGGCGGAACTCTGGTACATGCCGGACCGAGTCAATATCAGGCTACCTCCCAGTGCTGCAAAGTCACACCCGATGGCGCCGTGTATCTGACAGCGCGAAGATGGTACAACATGCGAACAAACAAATGGCACGAAATCCCCGCTGATACCATTGTCGCCACCATCGGCAAGCCCTTTACTATGCATCCCCTGCTGAAAACCACAGTGAAAGAGAAGCCGCAGAACAAAGCCGGGGGAACATGGCACCATCCCCACCAGGCCTATCTGGCTCTAGCCGACGCCGTTTACCGACCTCGGGTGACCATGACCGAAACATTCGGGCATCGCCAGTCCACTGTCGCCCTCAAGGTCAACCTGCCCTTCTATATTCCGAGAAAAAGCGAACTGTATATCGAATTCGAGGTCAAAGGCGGCAAAACATTCCTTGACGACAAAGAAATCGAAAAGATCTTTCTCGACCCAGTCAGGGACTTAACCCTGAACGGTCCCGGTGACTATGAGATAATCCGCACGGTATATCCCGGTGAATCACGAACCTTCACCGCCAATGTACGGTTGGATCTCTTCGGCGATGGCAAAGTACAACTTCCTCACGAGCCGATGTTTTGCGGCAGCGAGATCAAAATCAAAAAAGACGTGCAAACGGTTCAGGGCGTACAGCTCAAAACCTCAACCAAATGGATTGTTGCAAAAAAATCTGTCACCCATGCAACAATAACTCACTTTGACATGATCCTCAATTCAGGAAACGCCGGGGCAAGCTTTCCCCAAGCATGACCTTGAATATTTTTGGAGACAACAATATGAAAAACATCTTTTTTGTTCGAAATGCTTTTATCACCCTATTAATCACAGGCCTGTTTTTATGTGGTTGCGATAAAGGCAACACCCCCGCGGCACCAACAACGACCGAATCGACCGCACCTGTGCAGAGTGATAAACCTGTCAATAATCCGCAGACGGTTCATATGGTCGAGAAAACCTACGATGGCCAAACAATTACCCAGATAGACGTGGATGATTTCCCTCTGCGGG
>CAZKQY010000546.1:0-5616 GCA_964555005.1 uncultured Syntrophotalea sp.
GCCAGGGGTACCGGCCGGTAGCGGGGAAGGTGTCGCCCGGCCGTCCAGCGTTGCTGCAAAGTGGCTAAATCGAGATCGAGGAGTTCAGACAGGCAAGCCAGCAGTTTTTCAGGGTCTTCGACTTCCTGACGCAAGGCGGCGATACGAAAGGCGGGCCGGCTGTCGACCAGCATGTGACCGTCCCGATCGACGATCGGTCCCCGGGGGGCGGCAATGGGAATATAGCGGGTGCGGTTCTTTTCCGATAGAGCCTGGTAGGTGTCGGTTCGAATGATCTGAAGATACCAGAGCCGTAGAAACAGCAGCACGAAGATCGTAAGTGCTGCCAGGGAGGCGATGATAAATCGTTTTTTAAGGGCTGGTGAGCCCGACCAGCCGGTGTTAAGGGCCATAAATAAAGAGTCCGGGTTACAGGCGTCTGGCGGTACGGCGCAGCAATCGATGATGGCGCAGCAACTGCAGGATAGAAAGGAGCAACCAGGCGCAAATCAGGTTAAGGAGGACTTGCAGCGGCAGGGAACGCAGAATGTTGCGCCAAACCGGCCCGGTATCGGTGAGAAACCCGAGTAAAAAAATCAACATGGCGGCTTGAAACAGAGTGCCGCAAAGAACCATGAAAAATAGCAGAGCTGGGCTTTCGGTATTGAGTCGTTCAGCCAGCCCGCGCAGAATCAGGTATAGAAGCAGAAAAATCAGGCCATAAAGTCCCAGGCAGCTGCCGGCGAAGCTGTCTTGCAGCAGTCCGAGGGTGTAGGCTGCCAAACCGCCGCAAAAGCCCTGACGGTAGAGTCCGAGGTAGATAACCAGAATCAGCAGAAGTTCCGGGGTTAGTCGCAGGGGCAGCAGCGTCGGGGCCAGGGCGGTTTCGACCAGAATGCCGGCGAGGCCGAGGAAAAAATAGCCGATTACCAGATTCATGGCGCTTTCTCTTGTAACACCAACACCTCTTCAAGGCGGTTGAAGTCAACTTCCGGGATTACAGTGACGGTCTGAAACAGGCTGTACGCTTCTCGTTCGATATCGCTGACCCTGCCGAGGACCAGTCCTTTGGGGAAAGTGCCCCCGGTGCCGGAGGTGATAATATGGTCGCCGATTGCAATGTCATCACGGCGTAAGGCAAATTCAAGGGTCAGATAGTCGCCCTGGCCGCGGCAAATGGCTCTGGTACGGCTTCGCTGTGCCAAGGCCGCTACGCTGGATGAGGCATCGGTGACCAGCAATACTCGTGATTGTCGGGGGGTGCATTTAACGATCCGGCCGACAGCCCCTTCGGCCACCACCACCGGTAAACCTTCCCGCAGGCCGTGTTTGCTGCCTTTGTCGATGATTACGGTGCGAAACAGGCTACCGGCGTCGACGGCGATGATTCGCGCAGCTACCCCGGAAAAACCGCTGTCTTCACGAAAGTCGAGGAGTTTGCGCAGCCTTTGGTTGGCCAAGCGCACCTCCTGCAAGTCGGTGAGTTCATTCTGCAGCCGACGATTTTCAGTTCGTAGGATTTCGTTTTGTGTTTCGGTGTTGATCAACCACAGGTAGCGGTTCCACAACCCGTCTGCAGTGCGACAGGTACTGTCAAAACTGTACAGTAACGGCGCCGCGATCTGCAACACGACCTTTTCGAAGAGGGTCGTGTTGTTTTGGTGACGGAGGTTGGCCGAATAGAAGAGCAGGGCGGCCAGGACCAGGCTGCCGGCCAACAATCGAAGACGGTATTTGCGAAACAGTTCCAGCATGGCGATAAAATTCGCAGAAAAAGAGTCAGCCAAAGAAAAAAGAGGACTTGCCGCCCTCCTTCTTGCTGAAAGTCCCCCGAGAGAAACTATTCAGCAAGATCGGAAGATTGTGTGGCATCCTCAAGGTCAACCGGTGCAGCTTTGGGTTGGACTTTGGCGCTTTGCCCCCGCAGAGGTCCTTGCAACCCCAAGTGTTGATTTGGCTGCGAGGGTGCAACAGGTTTCAGGAAGAAATGGTGACCCGTTTGAGCAGGTCGAGCTCGTCGAGAACCTTGCCGGAGCCAAGAACAACGCAGGATAAGGGGTCTTCGGCGATGACCACCGGCAGACCGGTTTCTTCAGCCAGCAATTTGTCGATGTTGCGCAAGTAGGCTCCGCCGCCGGCCAGTACGATGCCCTTGTCGACGATGTCGGCGGCCAGTTCCGGTGGTGTCTGCTCCAGGCAGATGCGGACTGCTTCAACAATCGCATTGACCGTCTCGGACAGGGCTTCACGGATTTCATTGGAGTCGATTTGCAGGGTTTTGGGGATCCCGGAGACCAGATCGCGGCCCTTGACCGCCATGGTGCGCAGTTCTTCTTCAGGATAGGCGCTGCCGATCTCGATCTTAATCTGCTCGGCGGTTCGCTCACCGATAAGCATGTTGTATTTGCGTTTCAGATGCTGGACGATGGCCTCGTCGAGCTTGTCGCCGCCAACCCGCACACTTTTGGCGTAGACAATTCCGGCCAGAGAGATAATAGCCACCTCGGTGGTGCCGCCGCCGATGTCGACAATCATGTTGACTGAGGCCTCAGTGATGGGAAGGCCGGCGCCGATGGCCGCGGCCATCGGTTCTTCGATCAGATAGACTTCCCGGGCCCCGGCCGATTCGGCCGATTCCTTGACCGCGCGTTTTTCCACTTGGGTGATGCCGGAGGGAACGCAGATAACGATTCGTGGTCGCACCAGGGTCTTGCGGTTATGGACCTTTTGAATGAAGTAGCGTAGCATTTCTTCGGTGATGTCGAAGTCGGCGATGACGCCATCTTTCATTGGCCGAATAGCAATAATGCTGCCGGGGGTACGGCCCAGCATCTTTTTTGCCTCCATGCCGACCGCCAGAACCTTTCTTTGGCCCATATGATCCTTTTGTACCGCCACCACCGAAGGCTCGCTGACCACGACGCCCTTACCTTTTAGATAGACCAGTGTATTGGCGGTGCCGAGGTCGATGGCCAGATCGTTGGAAAACATACCGAAGATGACGTCAAAAAGGTTGAACATGAGATTCGTGCTCCTTTTAACCGGCCACTGGGTGAAGCGGCTCGGACAGGCAATGCGGAAGTATGCAAAAAAATGTGAGTTACACTACCAGACAAGCATCCTATTTTCAAGGGGCAAAAGGAAAAATCAGTTGCAATTTTAAGGCCGATTGACTACCATGCCTCTTTTCGTTTATAGCCTGAAAACATATAGTTAAAAGGAGTCTTTGCCGATGCTGGACTTAATTCGCAAAAAACAGAAAACAGTGCTGGTCAAGATTGTGTTCTGGATCATCATTGCCACCTTTGTCGGTACCATTTTCTTGGTCTGGGGAAAGGGCAGGCAAGGCAATGGAGCCGATAGCGACGTGGCGGTTAAAATTAACGACCAACGGGTGACTTTCGGTGATTTCCGTGGCACTTATGACAATATGCGACGCTTTTACCAGAATATCTATCGCGAACGCTTCACCCCCGAGATGGAAAAACAACTCGGTCTGGAAGGGCAGGCGCTCGATAGGTTGATCAACCAGACCCTGCTGTTGCAAGATGCGGATGATCGGGATATCAAGGTATCCAAGAGCGAGTTGGTCGAGGCCATCGCCAAGATTCCGGCTTTTCAGATCGGTGGTGCTTTCAACAAAAAACAATACCTTGAGGTGCTCGCCTATGAGCGTCTGACCTCGGAGCAGTTCGAAGACAGTCAACGCCAGCAGATGGTGATCGAAAAGGTTCGGCAGCAGATCGAAGAGGCGGCCACGGTTAGCGATGAAGAGATTGCAGAGGAATACAGGCGTCGCAACGAAAAGATAAACCTGGCTTTTGTGCAGTTGGCGCCAGTCCTATTTGAAGGAAAGGTAACGGTCACCGACGAGGCGTTACAGGGCTATTACGACGATCATCAGGAACAGTTTCGGATAGCTGAGGCGGTGGCCTTGAACTATCTCAAGTTCGAACCATCCAGCTATGAAGGGGAGGTTGATCTCGGTGAGAAATCTCTGCAGACCTATTATCGTCGCCATAAGGCTCAGTTCGATGTAGTCGAGCAGACACAGGCTTCGCATATTCTGTTGCGCGTTGATGCCACTGCGGCGCCTAAGCTCAAGCAGCAGAAGCGCCAGTTGGCTGAAGAGCTTCTAGCTCAGATCAAGACCAAGGATAACAAGAACTTCGCCGATTTGGCCCGTCGTTATTCGGATGATGCCGGCAGCGCTGCTCAAGGTGGCGCCCTGGGCTACTTTACCCGCGGTACCATGGTGCCGGCTTTCGAAGAGGTTGCTTTTTCCTTGCATCCGGGTCAGTTGAGCGACATTGTCGAGACCAATTTCGGCTATCATATTATTCTTTGTCAGGGCCGTATCGAAGCGGGGGTCAAAGAGTTGGCCGACGTGATCGACGAAGTTAAAGCGGGGGTTATCAAACAACAGTCCCGCCAGTTGGCTATTGAAAAAGCTATGGATGCCTACAATGTTTACCGCAAGAGCGGTGATCTGTCTGCGGCCGCCGAAGCTAATGGTCTGATAGTGAAGACCACCGTTGCTTTTGAACAGGGCTCGATAGTACCCGGCATCGGCAAAGCTCCAGAACTTAATGGAGCAGCTTTTAAGCTCAAGGAAAATGAACTCGGTCGGCCGGTGACTCTGGACGATGCCATCTATCTGCCTGCCCTGAAAGAACGTCACCCCAGCCACGTGGCCGACCTGGCGAAGGTGCGGGCTGCTGTCGAAGAGGCTTATCGTCGTCAGCAGAGTCACACCCTGGCCCGCCAGGCTGCAGAAAAGCTGTTGGCCGAAGTGCAGGGCGGCAAAACGCTGGTTGCCTCTGCCCGTAAGGCGAAGCTAAAAGTCGAGGAGACCGATTTCTTCTCCCGCTCTTACGGCACCTTTGTGCCGCGCATCGGTAGCGCTGCCGAGGTGGCCGAGGTTGCTTTTGGTCTCAGTAAAGAAAAGATCACTGCTGACCAGGTTTTCAAGGTGGATGGTAAGTTTATCGTCGTTGCCTTCAAGGACAGTCAGCAGGCCGATATGTCCAAGTTGGATGATAAAAATCGCGCCGAGTTGGAGAAGGTCTTGCTCGCTCGTAAAAAAGAAACTCTGTTAGAAACTCGTATTCAAGAATTGCGCAAAGAGGCCGAGATCGAAATTCATCCGTCCTTGCAAAACTCTCTTAAGGAAGAAGAGCTGGCATTATGAGACCCATCGTATTGCAAAGCGACTGCAGCGATTTGCAGCTGGTCAACCGTGGCAAGGTTCGTGATATTTATGACCTTGGCGAGCATCTGTTGATTGTCACCAGTGATCGTATTTCCGCTTTCGATGTGGTAATGAACGAAGGTATTCCCGATAAAGGCTTCGTACTGACTCAGATCTCTAAATTCTGGTTTGAGCGCATGACCGATATCGTGCCCAATCACCTGGTGGCTACCGAGGTCAACGATTTTCCGGCTGCGACTCACAAATATCGCGAGCAGCTCGAAGGGCGCAGCATGCTGGTTAAAAAGGCCGCGCCCCTGCCTATTGAGTGTATTGTGCGCGGATATATCACCGGTTCCGGCTGGAAGGAATATGGTCGCCAGGGCAGCGTTTGCGGTATTTCCCTGCCGGCCGGTCTGCAGGAGAGTCAGCTGCTCCCCGAGCCG
>CAZKQY010000547.1:0-3185 GCA_964555005.1 uncultured Syntrophotalea sp.
GTTTGAGGGCAAGTCACCTCAATTTATGCTGCCTCAATAGTTGCTATCCGCCCCCAATCCAAATGTGTGGTTTGAGAGGTGCTGAATAGTTACAAATAAACAAACAAACAACCAAAAATAAAAGGCTAAACAACTGTCCTGGAAAATGGGGCAGCGTAAACGGCTACGCCTCCGCGCAAGAGCTAGTGCCCTGTACCTTGAGGAAATTATCTCATTTCCCTTATAAAGGTTGCCCTGTTTCCATCCTGAGTTTCCAGCTGGAAACTATTTAGCCCAAAAGCTCTTTATGGTACTCTGTTGACCGTTGATTGATGTGCCGATAAAGACCTGCTCAATGTATCCAAAGAAAGCGGTCTTTGAGGCTTGAGGCAAGTGCCCCCTTAGGAGCCTTCAGGAGATCCCATGAAGACCCACCTTCCCTGGCCATGGAGATTTCCCTGGCTGTGGCTGCTCATTTCAGGGCTATTGTTGGCAGGTTGTAGCAGCAAACCGACTACCAGGCCGATCGAGGTGGCTGACCCTATCGGTCAACTTCTCGAGAATCCACAGCCCGCCGTTTCTCCAACCCGGGGCAACTCTTCTCTCGACCGAATGGGTTATTCGGTACAAGTCGGCGCCTTCGCCAGCCTTGAAAATGCAGTGCGCTTTGAGCGGATGCTCGATCAACGGGGCATCGACGCCTTTTACTTTCGTCATGAATCGGGGCTGTTCAAAGTCCGGTTTGGTAATCATGCCGATTATCAAAGTGCCCGCCAGCAAGCCGAACAGCTTTCTTCTCAGGGCCTGATTGACAACTTTTTCATAGTCATTCCTGAAAGCTACAGCATTGCCAAAAGCCCTGCAAACAACCAGGATGCTCTACGAAACGAACTGGTGAAAACCGCGCAAAGCTTCATCGGCATCCCTTACCGCTGGGGCGGAACCGATCAGGCCAAAGGCTTCGACTGCAGCGGCCTGACCATGGTCTGTTACCGCCTAAACGGTCTCAACCTGCCACGGGTATCCCGCAATCAGTTCAAGGCCGGCCGCTGGGTAGCCAAAGACAAACTGGTCAAGGGCGACCTGGTATTTTTTGCCACCAACGGCGGCCAGCGCGTTTCCCATGTCGGCATGTACATCGGCGATGGCCGGTTTATCCACGCTCCCCGCACCGGAAAGACAGTGCGTATCGCAAAACTCTCCACTCCATTTTTTGCCCGAACCTACATGGGCGGCCGCAGCTATCTATAAAAGCCAAAAAAAACCCCGCAATTGCGGGTTTTTATGTTACGAAATCAGCGCCATCATCGGCAAGCATTTAACCGGGCGGAACAGGCGAGACTCCGGGAAAGACGTCGAAGCTATTATCGATTACGGGCTTGTGCCAGACGCTAAGTTGATTGCGGCCACTGTTCTTAGCGGCATAAAGAGCCTGATCGGCCCGTTCGAGCAGGCTTGAGGCATCAGCGACTTCATCTTTACCCAGGGTGCCGACGCCTAGACTGGCTGTCACTCTCAGCAGTTTCTGGTTATGCGCCACGGTGGCTTCTTCAATGGCGTGCAGCAGGCGCTGCGCCATCTTCACGGCAACAACCACTTCGGTTTCCGGCAACAGCACCACAAATTCCTCGCCGCCGTACCGGCAGGCGGTATCAGATTTACGAATCATTCGCTTGATCGTATCGGCAACCCTTTGCAACACCAGATCGCCAAGCTGATGACCATAACAGTCGTTGAACTGTTTGAAATGATCGACATCGATCATAAGCAGGCTCAGGCACTGGGGGTGGCGGTTTCGACGGGCCATTTCGTGATCAACCAAGCTAAAGAAATGACGACGATTGGCTAGACCGGTTAGGGGATCGAGACGGGCCAACGATTCAGCCTGACGCCACTCCCCCTGAGCCAGTTCCAGCGCCAGGCGCAATTCGCTGGCCTGACGCTCAATAGTGCGTTGCTGACGAAAGGCAATGCGCTCCGAGCGCTGCAGCATGTAACAGGCAAACATGCCGGACAAGTTGAAAAAGAAAAATATGAAAGAATTCCCGAAGCGGTATTCCCAGGGCATCTCAGCGGAGAACACAATAACCACTTCAAAAGCAATAAAAGTAAGCCATGAAACGATATTTGAGATAATCCATTCGGGTATGAAAAGATAATAAAAAAGCACACATAGTACCAAGCCACCATAGTAGATTTGGTTACCTGGTGAACCAGCTTGAGCAATCATATAGATAATGCCGAGGCTCGACAGACCGCCGCATACCAGGGTGCTAATATTTCTGAGCCTGTAACTGAACTTGGTATAGGTGACCATCAGAGACAACAGAATGGCGGGACAAACGATGCCAAAGCGAATCAGCTGACAAGGAACTTGCAGGTCGGGAATAACCACCAGATCCATAAGATAGAAGATCGCATACATAAAAGCCCCCACCACACAGGTGAGCCGCGTTCGTTTGACGTTTCGCGCAAAAGAGTCCTGCTGAAACTCCCTTTCGAGTTCCCTGTTGCAAAACTTTAAGGTGAACATGTTTGAAGCAGTGTTATTTTCCACCTGCTTTTGGCTCCGTTGAAAATGACTTTAGCCGAAAGTAGCTAAGTTCTGCCATATCCGCTTTATAAACTAGTGTCGTGTCATGCGTACTGTGTCCGGCCAGGCCTGGTCCTTTTGGCCGCTGTCTGCAACCCGGCCTGCCAAGACCGTTGTGCACCACTAACCCCGATGCCTACCCTCATGCCCCTCCTGACTAAAAGTCCTACGATATGATCAGCTGAGTTCAGTGGATGCAAATAGGAATCATATTAAATTTAGCAACAGTCGAGCCAAAAATTAAAACCGTGACAAGTTAATAACTACAAGGGAACCACGGACTCAAAGAACATTTCTGGCTATCCACAGACAGCATAATAAGTATCTGTAATTAAGTATGTTTTTTACTTACAACAAAAAAAGGACAAACAACATTAGGATTGGGAAGGAAAGATTCTCGGAAATCGACATTTTGCCAGTGCCCCACAAGCGATTGGCCAAATCTGGAATGTGTGGCAACATGTTGAAGCGATGTCTACACTTGTGTGGCATGCCACACCATAGACGCCGGCAGGGAAAAAACTTAAAGGGAAAGACAACATATCGATGGTTAATCGAGTAGGGTGAGGTGAGCAATGAAGCAAGCTCACCTCATCCCTCTCACAGAACCGTG
>CAZKQY010000548.1:0-2792 GCA_964555005.1 uncultured Syntrophotalea sp.
CTGGGCTTGAATTATGCTCAGATGGGGATGATCAGTGCCGGCAATTTTGTCGGTTACCTGGTTGCAGTGCTGTTGTGTGGCTGGATGGTCAAACGTCTCGGATCCCGCAAGGTGATCGCCTGGGGTCTGGTGCTGGTCGGTGCCTCGATGATGTTGATCAGTCGCACCAACCATTATCCGACCGTGCTTGCGCTGTATGTCCTTACCGGTATCGGCAGCGGTGCGGCCAACATGCCGCTCATGGGGTTGGTGGCGCATTGGTTCAAAGCCCGCAGTCGAGGCCGGGCCGGCGGACTGTTGGTGGCGGGCAATGGCCTGGCCATCATGCTCAGTGGCACCTTGATTCCTATACTGACAGCCAGTCAGGGGGCCGCGGGCTGGCGTGATGGCTGGTTGTTGCTCGGGGTTGTCGTGATGCTGATTGCGCTTCTCTCGGCGCTGCTTTTGCGCGAACAGCCAGAATCGATGGGGCTGTCTCCCATCGGGGCCCAGGTGAGTGCGGACCCATAAAAAGGCGCCATCGAAACCGATTGCCCCTCGACAGAAACGCCGCGCTGGTTGCTGGTGCACGTGGGAACCCTGTTCTTCTTCTTTTGTTTCACCTACGTGATTTATGCCACCTTCATCGTCACCACTTTGGTGCAAGAGATGGGCTTCAGCGAAGCCAAGGCCAGTCATCTTTGGATCTGGATCGGTTTCTGCGCGCTTTTTTCCGGCCCTTTGTTTGGCGCACTGTCCGACCGCATAGGGCGCGGGGCAGGCATGATGAGTGTTTTCGCGGTGCAGACCTGTGCCTACCTGCTCGCCGCCAGCCATCTATCCGGTGGCTGGATCTATCTTTCTGTTACCCTGTACGGACTCTCGGCTTTCAGTATCCCTTCCATCGTGGTGGCCACCCTCAGCGATTATCTCCCCCGCGACAAAGTCACCTCTGCCCTTGGTCAGGTGAGTTTTTTCGCCAGCCTTGGTCAGATTGCCGGACCAAGCCTGGCCGGAACCCTGGCTCAGATCAGTGGCAACTTCAGCAGCAGCTACCTGCTGGCGGCAAGTTTGACCGGCGTCGCTGCGTTTATGGCGCTTCTTTTACCCAAGCTACAAGAAGACTCTATCGCCGAACTGGCCATGGAGGGGCAGGGGTGATTCAGGTCGTTACCATCATCTTCTGAACTTCTTGGCGTCTTTGCGGCTTTGCGTGAGATAATGTTTTTTTGGTGGGGAGTTTAGGAGCCTGTCGGATTATCCATGAGCCGGCTGCAAATACGGCTGTTTGGCCCATATTTCAGCTCCTTTTCAGTTCATAGCTACAACTATGAACCTTCAAATGAGCTAAAATCTGTTCTCAAACATCCAAATTTTCGCTTCGTCCCGTATAGCCCGACAGGCTCCTAAGCCAGGCTTTTTGCTGACTTGACCCGGGCCAGATAGTTTCGGGTTTCCTCGGGCATCCGTTCCATGCCCTGCCTTTCCACGTTGCCCATCCCCCAGTTATAAGCCGCCAGGGTGCGGTCAATGTCGCCGTCATAGCGGTCGAGCAGTCGGCGCAGGTAGCGGGTGCCGGCCATGACATTCTGCTCCGGGTCGAAAGGATTGGTGACGCCCAACTCCCTTGATGTGGCGGGCATGAGCTGCATCAGGCCTTGGGCGCCCACCGGCGAAACGGCCGCCGGGTTGTTGCCGCTTTCGGTGCGTATTACCGCCCGGACCAGTTTGGCGTCCACACCGTGGGCAGCGGCAGCCCGGCCGATGATATCCTCCAGGGGTGGAGACTTGGCGGGCGCAGAGTGCCCGCTGTCAAACCTTTGACTGGGGAGGGGCCTGGCAATGGCCGTCGGGAAGAGTGTCATCGGCAGAGCAGGGAGGCTCTCTGTGGCACCGTCATCGGTTTCGCACAGCAGGTTGCGGCCCATGCTCAGGGACAGTAGCTTGGCCTGCAGGCAGGCCTGACGAGCTGTTACGGTTGTTTTCTCCGGCGGTTGCAGCAACCGCTGGAGCTCTGCGGCGAAGGTCGCCCGGTCTCTATCAGCCTTGGCCGGACTTTGCCGCTGGGGGGAAACAGGGGGGTGGCCGGTGGGTAAGATCTTTATCGACATGAGGTCCTCCACAAGAATCAGAGCGTACGCAAGATAGATTAGCATTTATCGTGCCGCCCTGGTCATACTGGTTGTGGGATGCCTTTTTTCTGGCGTCCCGCCAGCCATCGTCTATCAACTGCGTTATGGCAGATGGTTTGATTGGCGTTGGGCGGTCTTCTTCTCCTTATACTGGCTCTTTAGTCTCTCCTGGATTCCGTTTTGGGCCTTCTTACTGCTACCCAAGCTGGCCTCACGCTCCTTCGCGTTGCTCACTCAAGACTCAAGGGCGCAAAGGTAAACAACCTGGGTCTGACTTTCTTAGCGACTTTGTGGCTTTGCGTGAGATAGCCGTTTTGCAAGGTTGTCCGGCGCCTGTTCCGATCTGCTTAGACCATAGATTAGAATCACCGGAATTTCGGCCCTTTGCGTTGACTTCGCATTTTTGTAAGCGTATTTTAAGGCGTTTATAATTTGATGTTTGTAGGGTGGGATGAGGTTTTGTCGGAGGAACCGAATTGATTGATGAGGCCGTTTGGTGCCTGTGTGGCACCGGCCAGAGCCGCTTGATTCGTGTTATTGTTATTGCATTCTCCTTCGCGCTAAAATTTATATTTATTAAGAACGTTATATATTGTTTGAAGTTGACCTTAATTCCCTGGAATTTAAAGAAAAATAGATATAGTAACAGACTGTTTTTTGCGCCATCTCCTGCTATCAATG
>CAZKQY010000549.1:0-2498 GCA_964555005.1 uncultured Syntrophotalea sp.
CCCTCCTTGAGGAGAGGACCTTTTATGAGAAGTACGCCGCCCTGATCAAAGCGGGTCACGACGGTGCCAGACTGTAGACAAAGGAAAGACTGAAATGGCTGTATATATTACTGATCTGGCAGCTTTTTTGCCAAACGATCCGGTTTCCAACGATCAGGTAGAACAGATCCTGGGCATGGTAAACCAGATTCCCTCGCGGACCCGGCGGATCATCCTGCGCAACAACCGGATCAAAACCCGCTACTACGCTATCGATCCGCAATCAGGACAAACCACCCATACCAATGCCCAAATGACCGCCGAAGCCATTGGCCGGCTACAGCCTTTTTCCGGTTTTTCCCCAAAGGACATCGAGTGTCTCGGTTGCGGAACATCCTCTCCCGATCAGATCATGCCCGGACACGGTCAAATGGTTCACGGAGAAATCGGCGGAGCGCCCTGCGAGGTCGTAAGCACCGCAGGGGTCTGCATGTCAGGCATGGCGGCGATGAAATATGCCTACATGAACGTCGCCCTCGGCTTGAGCCGTAATGCCGTGGCGACCGGATCGGAGCTGGCTTCTACCTTCCTGCGCTCGCAACTCTGTGATCAGGTGGATACGCGCAAGGCCGAAGCCTTGGAAGCCCGGCCCGTACTCGCCTTTGAGGCCGATTTTCTACGCTGGATGCTCTCCGATGGCGCCGGTGCCGCCTTCCTCACCGATCAACCAGCACCGGATCGTCTGTCCCTGCGCATCGACTGGATCGATCTGGTATCCTTCGCCAACGAGCTGGAAACCTGCATGTATGCCGGGGCGACAAAAAATGTAGACGGCTCCTTGACCGGCTGGCGGGACCAACCGTCTCAGGCCGAGGCCGAAAGAAAGGGCGCCTTCCTGATCAAACAGGACGTCAAACTGCTCAACCGGGAGATCGTCATCACCGCCGCCGACCGCACCCTGCCGCGCCTGATGGACCGATACGGTCTCAAAGCAGATGAGATCGACTGGTTTCTGCCCCACTACTCATCGGACTATTTCCGCTTACAACTATACGAACGCATGAAGGAGATAGGTTTCGAAATCCCCCTGGAACGCTGGTTCACCAACCTGGGCCAAAAAGGCAACACCGGCGCCGCCTCCATCTTCATCATCCTCGAGGAGTTCTTTCGTTCCGGCAAGATCGAAAAGGGCCAGAAACTTCTCTGTTTTATCCCCGAAAGTGGCCGTTTTTCAATGTGTTACATGCTGTTGACGGCCGTATAATCCGGGATAATATTTGACCGATACAAAAACAAAAAGGGAGCGACCCGCCAGGCGTCGCTCCCTTTTTGTTTTCCTTTGGCCAATCGGCAACCCCCCTAGAGACAGCCTTGCTCCCGACGAATAAAATCCGCCAAAGTTTCTATCGACTCCAACACCTCCCGACTGGAATCTTCCCCGCCGATACGAACACCGAAGCGTTTCTGCACCGCCACTACCAGTTCCACCGCATCGAGAGAATCGAGGCCCAAGGGGGAATCCGGTCCGATAAGCGGTGCCCTATCCGGAAAATTCTCCGGTGGGTCAGGCACGTTACAGGCATCGACAATCAACTCTTTCAGCTCTTTTTCCAAGGTCATTTCAGATGTTTGAAGCATTACGTATCCAATCCTGATAGCTATTCATAATTCAGAGTATTCAACAGTGTCTATCCGGAACCCCCGGATTAACACAGTGCTGTATTTATCGAGGCAACGACATAGCAGGCAAAACCTGTGCACAGATACTCCCGGATTAACCGCCAGCGCGCCCCTGTCGCTGGAATACCCACCAGGCCAGACCCAGGGTAACGACAAAAAAGGCCAACAGACAAAAGATATTGTCCGCCACCGCCAACAGACCCTCGCCGCGCACAAAAATTTCTAAAAATCCGTCAAGACCCCAGGACAAGGGAGAAAAGGCACTGATGGCCTGCATCCCCCTTGGCATCACGTAAACCGGCACCATGACCCCGCCTAAGGCGGCGGCCACCACCACCGAAACCGCGCCGAACATGGAGGCCTGTTCAAAGGTGCGGGCGGCGGTTCCAACCAGCAGGCCGAAGCCGGTAGCAGCCAGTGCGGCGCACAGGGCAAGCAAATAGACTGACGGCAGCCGACCGTGAAGATCGAGCACCGGAGTTCCAAGCAGCGGCAGTAAAAACCTGCCCACGGCCAGCATAAGACTGAACTACACCATGCACACCAGGGCAAAAGCAGCGATCTTGCCGAGCAAAATGACGGCGTAGGAAACCGGCAGGGTACGCAGCCGCAAAAGGGTCCCTTCCCGTCGTTCGCGCAGCAGAGCTCCCGAAAGGGGCACGACGATGAAAAACATGCCGAACAGCGCCCAGGCCGGTACATTCTGCTGCACGGCATTGGGCATCGGCCGATCTGGCTTGCTGGAGGCAGGCTGTTCTTGCACCGAGAGCAGACTGTCCTCGACCAGCAAACGGTACAATTCTTTTTCTCCAAGAATCGTCCCGCCCATCAAGAAGCCA
>CAZKQY010000550.1:0-13398 GCA_964555005.1 uncultured Syntrophotalea sp.
CCGCCACCATCGCCAAACGATCCTGCTGCGGCTTCAAGGAGCATATTTCGTTGCTCAAAGATTCCGGCAGCATGGGTATGCAGTGGCCGGGAAAATAGACGCTGGTTGAACGCTCCAGGGCTTCCTGATCGATGGGCGAGCCGGGCTTGACATAGTAACCGACATCGGCAATGGCCACCCACAACCGAACCCGGCCCTGCTCTTCGCGGCGCACGGCAACGGCGTCGTCGAAATCCATAGCCGTTTCACCGTCAATAGTCACCAGCGGCAATTCCCGCAGATCCTCCCGCCCCTGCAGGTCTTCCGGTCGTACCATGGTGGGAAGAGCGCTGGCGGCGGCGAGAACTTCCGCTTCAAAATCAGAGGGCAGGCCGTATTTATAGACCGTCGATGCAATTTCCACCGCGGGATTGTCGGCGTCTCCCAGCACTTTGAGAATGGTGCCAAAAGGCGGACGGTTCGCGGTGGGATAGCTGTCGATGCGCAATACCACAATCTGACCCGGCTTGACCGGTACCGAGGAGGGGGCCGTTAACTGAACGGGCTGAGACAAGCGAGGGTCGGCAGGGACGACAAAGGCTTGGCGGTGGTGCAATTCGTAGCGGCCCAGCAGCTCCTGGTGCGCCCGTTCCAGCACCTGGACGATACGCCCCTCCGAACGCCCGGGGCGACCATGGCGCTGCGAGCGAACGATCCGCACCGCCACCCGATCACCATCCATCACCGTTCCAAGATGCCGGGCCGGAATGAAAATATCCTCTTTGCCCTTATCGTCCAGCACCACAAAACCGTACCCGGCTTGGTGTACGGTTACTTTACCCTGAAGCAACACAGCGTTGGGGACCAACCGATAACGGTTGCCCTTGACCCGCTGCAGCAGACCATCGTCGACCAGTTTATCGATGAGAAGTCGCGCGGCCTGTCGTTCATGACGCGGCAAGGGGAAGGCAGCCAGAATCTCTCGAACAGAGAGACTCCGACCGGGATGTTTCTTGAGATGGGCCAGGAGGTCGTCCGGCGATAAGGACATGACTATAGTCCTCCACTGGATACGGATTGGAATGACTGACTTGCAAACATAGTATCAGTGTACATTTTCCTGAGGCCTATTGGTTAGCCGAGCGAAGAAAATTAGCTTCTGAGCCGGGATCAAGGCCAAATCGGGCCGCAGGAACAGAGACCTGAACCGAAAACCAGCCACCCGACAAACCCCAGAGCCACTAATCGATGACCGACTCCCCTTCAACAATCTTGTTGAAGACCAGGCCGGTCAACAACTTGGGATAGAAATAGGTCGATTTCTGGGGCATCTTTTCCCCGGCGTTGGCGACATCCCGCACTTCGCTCATGCGGGTCGAGTTCATCAAAAAGGCCAGTTGAAAGTCCCCGGACTGCACAGCCTCGAAGGGCTCGTCAAAGTTTTTGACATACTTGAGATTGAGCTGCCGCTCCTGGGCCTCGGGGGTGATCTGCAGTAGATGCTCGAGGATCAAGCGGTGCAGAATCGAAACATCGAGGATACGCAGCGCCTTGGAGGCCTTGTCATCAAAAAAGCGGTCCATTACAGCCGGATCACGCAAAGTCAGATAATAAAGGGATTGCCCACCGGCATATAGCGCCAGGGTATGGGCGTCCGTGCCTTTTTGTTGAAGGATCGAGCGCGCTTCGCGACGGGCATCGGGATCCGACACATTCAAATCGCGGGCTTCGACGTCAAAAAACTCGTTCAATGCCGCCAGGAAGCCCGGCAGATGAAAGTCTTTCAGGCTATGCACCAGGCGATGGGTTGGAAAGATCAGCATGCCCTGGTCTTCCATATTGGCGAAATACATCAGCACATAGTTGAAGAGTTCCTTGCCGGTATACTCGCCGGCTTTTTCGCGCATCAGGTTGCGATAGTTCAAAGCCGTTTCATAGCGATGATGACCATCGGCAATAAACAGCGGCTTCTTATCCAGCAATTCCTGTGCTTTCTCCACAAAAGCTGGATCGGTCACTCGCCACAAGCGGTGCTGTACACCGTCATCATCGGTCACGTCCAGGTCCGGCTGGCAGCTGCAGACATCGCGGGTCAAGGCCTCCAACACACAACAGGGATCGGAGTAAAGACCAAAGATCGGGCTGAAGTTGGCCCCGCAGGCCTTGGTCAGATTGAGTCGGTCGATCTTTGGTCCCGACAGGGTCTTTTCATGGGGTTTAACCACGCCGGAGGCAAAATCCTCGATGCGGGTCAGGGCCAGAAAACCCCGCCGTACCACCGGACCGATACCCTCGGCAAAATACTCTTCATCATACAGATAGATGGCAGGCTCCGTATCGCGAACCAGAATGCCTTCTTCCTGCCAGCTCTTGAAAAAATCGGCCGCCCGACTATAGCGATTATCCGTTTCATCATCCGTCTCTTCGATCTTGCCAAGAATCAAGCGCACCAGATTGTAGGGGCTGCGCTGATAAAGATCCTCCTGCAGCTCTGGTGAGATAACATCGTAAGGCGGCGCCATCACACTGGCCGGTTCGGCGATCTTTTCCAGATTGTATCGAACTGCACGAAACGGGGCTATTTTGGCCATCGAAGCAACTCCTATAGAAACTAGATGAATAGGCAAATTCAAAGGGTTACTATACGCAAGGGCTTACGGAGGGTGCAAGGGAAAACTCCGGCAGCCTTTAGCAGGCTGAGAACCTGACGTCTCTAAATCATTTTCTAGTTATAAAAGTTGAAGGGGCCATACGAATTCCCGCATGGCCCCTTCAACATACTTTCATTTACTAGAAATTATAGGAGTTAAAAAATCTCTCGCCAAAATCTCATACGAGTATAGGGGAGTCCACCCGCCTTGGTGGCATTATTGTATTGAGGCGAGCCGAAAGATTTCAGACCATCCCGCGTCTTGATATACAAATGCTCGTCTTCTACCATCGGCGTGGTAATGATATCGCCAACCTCCAAACCATGGTTGCCTTCGCCATCATTGATCACCGACAGACCCGAGTAAGTAAAGCCATAGATCCGGCCTTCGTTAGGGCCTTCACAGGGGTCTTCAGTGTCGGAGGTAGCCGTGCCAAAATAAATATTGCCAGCAGCGGCAAAAGCTGAAGCAAAAACCCGATGACCTGCGGGCAAGGCCTCGAACCAATTCAATTCAATATCAGAGGTCGAAGTCGACCCCTTCTCCGCATGATCGGTATACGCGAAGAAATGATAGGTTGTATTGCCCGTATCGACATCTTCGTCGGCATAAGGGCTGTCGCCGGTGCCGAAAAAGATACGCACGTTGTATTGCAAATCGCCACTGCTGGTCAGGTAGTTGTCGACCACCACCGTCGGCGAGGCATAGATGGAGTGGCCTCGCTGACTCTCCGGAACCGAGTAGGTCGTGGACACATCGTCTGATTCGTCCTCCGTTCCCATATCATTCACCTCGACATAATCGAAATCAGTGTTGACCACACAGTGGCTAATCGCATAAGCAGCTTCATCGGGACTGTCGGGCAGGTTAACCTTGTACATGTAGCCCTTGTCCGTACCGATGTACATGCGATCGATATAGCCGTTGCCATCGGTATCGATGATCGCGGGCTGTCCGGAGGGCACACCACCGGCACCGGCAGGTTCGCAGTTGAGAAAAATCCTCTCGATGACACTACCATCGGCGATGTCGATCACGTAGATGGAGGGATACAGGGTGTCGTCATAGGTCTCGCCACTGACAAAGAAAGCCGCCCACTTGGTCGTACCAGCATCAACGATGCGGCCAAGAACAGCCACCGCAGGTGACGAACGGCTGCGGAACAGGTCGGGGTCGGCGAACTCCCACATAAAGGTGGGGCTGGCTGTATTGGTTATATCCAGAGCAAAAACGGTATCGCCGCCGTTACCCTCGGCGCAAAGAGCCACGGTTTTCCATTCAGGACCAGAGCCCGTATCGACATACACGTCGGAAACCGCCGGCGAGGCGTCGACAAAAGCGCGGTCTTCACCTTTAAGGTAATTATTCTTGAGGCGTGGCAACAAGTTGGCCGGGATAAACGCCCACTTTTCCGAACCGTCCCCGTAGTCAGGCGCCCTGCTGCCCTGAGTCTGCCAGGTAAAAAACGGGGCATCCGTTTCCGGGTCGGCATCCGGGTAAGCAGTGAGGAAGCTCGACCACCAACTGGTCACTGTACTGTCATCATCCCACAGAAAATATCCTCGCTGCTCAATATCGGCAGTCTCCTCATTGTCGCCCCAGCGGAACTGGCCGGCATTGAAGGCATGCAGCATGCCGCTGCGCGACCCAACCAACACGATGGTGTCGCGATTTTTATTGAGCTCGACAAAGCTCGAGTAGGCAGTTCTTTCGGTCGGGGTGATATCGGTACCGTAGTACCAGAGGGGTTTGCCGGGCGGGGTCACCACCGCCGGCACCGAATGATCGACGGGATCGAGCACCCAGGCCTTCTTGGTGCTGCTGCCATCGCTATAGCCCCGTACCCAGTTGACCAGCCAGTCGCCATCGGCCTCGGTATAGGCATTATCGCCGCTGAAGTCATAGCGATAGCCGGAACCGATGACGTAGGTGTTGTCCAGGCCGAGCATGGCGTTGGTCACAGTACCGGCGCTGAACGGCTGCAAGGTGGCTGCGGTGGTGTACCAGGAATAATTAGCGGTTACCGGCAGGCCGGCACTCGGCACTTCATGAGGAGTAATTTCCCATTCTCCGGTAAAACGATTGATGGTGCCAGTGCCACCGAGGTTCCCATCAAGGACGTCGGTATGTTTATCGGTGAAGGTTTCGGTGCCCACGGTAATCGTGACGCTTTCGGCTAGTACCGGGAAATGCGCCAGAGTACCACTGAAGTCTTCCGCCGTGCCGTCGGCCGTTCCAAGTGATTCACCAGTTACCGTCGCAAGGGTAATGGAAGGAAAATAAATCGCGCGAGCGCTCGGAGTAGCTGCCGTCAGAACCGCCCCCGCATCCCACAGTTCGACATTATCCGTACCGTAGGTGTTCAAGGGATCATAGGTACGCATAGCCCGCAGATGACCACGCAAATCAGTTGAAGACCAGCCGACGGCCGGGGTCTCGAAGCTACCGGTATAAAGTACGTTCGCCTGTACCACCGGCGAGGCACGGGAGATATCCGCGTGGGTCGCCACGGTACCAGTTAGGTTAACGTCTATAATCTCTGCAACGCAGGTTTCTTCCTCACTGCTTAAAACCGTCTTCCAGATCAGCTTGTTACCAATAATACCCAGGCCGGAGAAATCGATGCGCCGACTACGAAAAGTATATTGCGGACTGCCTGCTGACCAATAGGCCACATCAGCGCCCAGAGTGATAGTCCCCTCTTCGTCCAGAGTATATTCCCGCACAGTGTCCCAGGCGGTGATTTCCACCCAGTTGGCACCATTGTCGACCGATACATAGTAATTGATGTCGGTCTGGCCGCTACAGGGAATGTTATCATAGACCTCGAAAAGCACCGCCGTGTAATAGGCGTCAGCCTCGGCCGGCTCAATGGCCTGGCTGGTTTGCAGCTCAGCGACACCGCCAGTGCGACGCTCTATCTGGAAAACCATGTCGTTGTGATCTGTGTCACCGCCTCCCCAAAGGTCCTCCCAGCCCAGGATCCATTCATTGGGCTTATCGGCAGGAGTGCCAACGATGACATGAGGGTATTGCTCACCATCGACAATAGTCATGGACTGAGTATCGTCTGTGTCAAACTGCAGATCAAACAAATCATCCGCCCGGTCTAAAGCAGCGGAGTCTAGCCAACCAGTTTCACTGCATGTATCCGTACTCGTATTACGGGGGAGGCCAAGATTAAAAGTTTTGGTGATAGTTTCTCCGAGGCTGCTGGTACAGTTTCCACCATAGACATCCGGGTTCCAGGATTCTTTGGTGAAATAGACCGGATGACGCGAATCATTATCGACCTTGAGATAAAAAATCAGTTCGGTGCCGGCAGCAAAAGTGCCCAATACCACCCGATTGTCGAGGGCGTTAACTACACCATCACCATTGGAATCATCGCCTTCTCTGTCATCAAGCACACCATTAGCATTATTGTCGTTAACATCTTGATATATCTCGTGCTTGGTCCCACCGACGCCATCCGCCTCCAGCATCCAACCAAAGTCGCTCAGGGAATACCCGGCGCCTTCGTGAAGGAAGGTCACTGATACCTCCTGCTCAAAAGGAACGATTATATTGTTCGGGTCGATAGCATCGTCGCCGGTCTGCAACTGCAAATACCCATTATCGGAGACACTGACGTTATTAAGATCAAAATGAGTCGCCTCAAAACCGCTGTCGTAATCGGTAAAGGTGCTGGAGCCGCAGCCAGGCACGGTGGTATCCGCAGACACCGCAAAGCTGACCTCGCAACTGGTATCCCCGGTGACAATCATAGACACTGGATTTTCGGTGCTGCTTAGGCCGCCGGACCAGCTGGTAAATTCGGAGCCAATATCGGCATTGGCGCGAAAGGTGACCAGCTCCCCGCTGTTAAAAATACATGATCCAGCGGCATCGAGACTGCAACTATTGCCTTGCGACCCGCTCAGGGAAACACTGCCTCCCCCCTCGCCACTGAAGGTCAGGCTCAGAGAGACTGGCGTTACCTCGGTTGCCCCCTCGGCAAATGTAGCGGTCACGGCTTTGTCGCTGGAAGCCATGGCGACAGTTACGGATGTAGCCGTGCCGCTGGCGTCCCCGCTCCACGCCAACTCGGCATCGTCGCCGGGGGCTCCCGTCAAGGTAACCGTCTCATCGGTATAAAAATCGTAGACGCCTCCGCTGGATGTCGGCCCGTAAGTGTGGTCGCCGGAAGATCCCGATAGCGCCACGGTGCCAGACCCCGTACCGTCGATGGTCAGGGTCAGCTGTTCCACTGGCTTGGGAGAAAAGGTGGCCGTCACCGCCTTGTCGGCGGTCATGGTGACTTCTTCGGGATTAGTGGTCCCGCTCAAACTCCCCCCCCAACCGGTGAAAATATCACTTCCATCGGGTGTAGCGGTTATGGTCACCACTTCATTCAAGTCATACTCGTAGGAGCCGCTCACGGTGGCAGCATAACTGTGCGTGGTGCCGACCAGCGCAACGCCACCAGAGCCCGCGCCGTTGATGGTTAGATTGAGAAGAGGCGTTTCACTGACAATCGCATCGAAATTAGCGGTGACCGTTCGGTTACCACCGCTCATGGAAAAAGAGGTGGACGTACCAATACCGATAGCGCTGATATAGCCGGACCAGTTGCTAAACTTGCTGGCCACACCGGAAGTTGCCGTGAGGGTGACATCGGCCTGATTGCCAACCCTATAGAACTTGTTGGCGGAGATGGTATCGTCGATGCTATGATCGCCACGATTATTGGTCCAGGTAACTTGTACCCTGACCGTGCCGTCGCTGTTTCCATCAAAGTTAACGTTCAGATCCTTCGCCGCCCCCTTCGCCGCCCATGCAGCGCCGGACAGAAAAATTGTCTGCCCCACCAACATCAGCAGTAAACAAACCGCAATACGCATAAAACGATTAAGGTAAGCGTTCATAAGCCTCTCTCCTGGTTATGAAACTTAATTGATTTGAGTGTTAAAGTTGGTAATCGCGCCGGTATCATTAGAATTATAGTTTTTTCCGGCACCGGCCCCTTCCTGAGCACCGTAACCGGTCAGCGCTGAACCACCTGTCGCGCCACCAAAAAGACTGATTTCAATGCTGGCTATGCCTCCGTTAGGTACCTGGGCATCGGCACGCATCATAATTACCGAATCGGTATCGTCCGTAGCACTGCCGCTATCGTCGTTATTCCAGACGGTAACGTTATAGAGATACACCGATCCGAGATCGCCGCCGGTGATCCAGCGGGCGCCATTTTCGAAAGTAATATCGGTTGCGGCATCAACACCGGGCTGCGACCCGTTGAGAACAAAATCCCAATCTGGCGTGACCCCTGCAGCGATCCGTGCTGCATTTTTTTCAACGAACATGTTCTTAAAATTACGTCGTAGGTGTTCAATCCCGGCCTCAGCCGCATAAAAAGCCTCGGCATGGGTTCGCTCAGAGGAGGAAATCATCGTTTCCAAAGTTGAGGTATTGGTGGCGGCAATCCCTATAAGAGTCAACAACGTGAGTATGATCAAGGAGGTTATCAAAGCCGCTCCACGTTCTCCGCATATGCCTTTTCTTGCCATGCGTATGCCCTTTCTTAAAAATCGCATGTTAAAGCCCTAAGTTCCGCACTTTGATCGTGACGGAAAGCTGTCTTCTGCGAAAGCTGTCGGCCACACCGGCTGAATGATCTTCCATCGCCGGCCTCTGGCCACTGAAATTTCGATGTTCATTAGGAGAACGGCCAAGCAAGCTCAGGGTAACCATACGCACCTGAGGCTTTTGCGTGTCGGTTAAATCGGCGCTATTAACGGTCGTATCGACGGCACCGTCTCCAGTCGTATCCAAGTCGAAGGAGAGTTGTAGATCCTCGACATCCTCGGCAAGCACTTGGCCACCACTCCCTATATCGCGTATTAAGCAGGGAATGCCAGACTGGTTTTCGATATAATAAAGCGCGTTGTAAATACCATTCGTTGGAAAGAAATTAATCGAGCTACCGGCAGGAAAAGTATTCAGAAGTTTATTGGGATAGGTCACACCATCAAAGGTAAAGTTGGGAGCATTACCAATTCTGTCCGAAGCAGGCAGGGTGCTGGTTTGAAATAGAATGGCTGATTGCGACCCGTCCGGTGAAACAATGATAAAAGGCATACCTGGCGTTGGCTGAGTAAAGGTGGTTCCGTTACAATAACAATCAGCATCCCAACCAGTACCCGAGGTTATATCTTCCAGAACATCAGCCACTGTCGCTGTAGGCGGCATATCCGCGGACAGGGTCAACTGTGATAGATCATCGCAGGCCGGGCTGGCGCCCAGCGGGTCCACACCACAGTCCTCGGCGCCAAAATTAAGATAACGCACAACCAACAGATCGGTGCCAGCCACAATATTGGGAATCGTGGCCGCTTGCCCTGCAGAACCGTCCACATTGTTTTCAAACTCAAAGGGATAGAGGGCCAATCCTCCGTAAGAAAAATCGGGGATCCCCGCCCCTGCCATGCGGATATCCCGCTGCAGAAACATCTTGGCGACACGAACATTCTGCTGCGTTTCGGCAACTTCTTCCTGCACCACATAAGACCTCTGACTGTTTTCAAACAGTTGCAGAACCGCGAAAAGCACTATCACGGAAACAGCCATAGTCACCAAAAGCTCGATCAAGGTGAATCCCGCTCGAGTTGTCAACCGGTCATTATTTCTCATCTTCAACCCTCGTCAGATACGATAGTACGCAATATTACCTGGTGCTGATTCAACTTGCGCCAGGAGACCGTTACCGTGACACGTTTGAGTTCATTGAGCGGCGTATCGTCCTCAATCAGGATCGTCCGGTCGAAATTATTAACCGTTTCAGAAGCAGGAAGATCTGCATTAGTCGCCGTGTCGATATCGTCGTAAGCAATATTTTGTATCAGCTCTATAGTGTCCTGAGCCAGTACCGTGGCCTGGCTGATCATATTGCCATGGTGATTGCCGTTGATGGCTGTACCCTGTAGGCCGGCCAGACCAAGCAGGCCGATGGCCAGAATCGCCATGGCGATCATTAGCTCAATCAGTGAAAATCCTCTATTGTTTAATTTCATCACTGCCTCCATCAATTCGACCATCCGCCGCCATAATTGCGCCAGATTTTAACTCGCCCGGTTGTGGAAAGGCTGCTGATGGCAAAGGTATCCCCCGCATCGGATTTCAGATAAACAGTTCCCGATTCACTGGTACCATTACGGTTAAATACAACTCGATCAGCCGAAAAGCTGATGCCATCTCCGGGCAGGCTTGTGCCTCCCGGGCGCATACCTTGATCAGTACCGTAAGACACCCGGCTATTCAGGTCCACGGTCCGATAGACGATCTCATCACCATCTGACCAATTCTCTGAGCCGACTGTTTCACCAGAGTCTTTATAGATCAGATAACGCCCGTTGGCCGGATCAAACTGAATGGCCCAGGGCCGAGAGTCGCGAATTGCGCCGGTACGGGCCAGCTTCATATGGCTTGCGATATCCCGCGCATTGCTCTTCAGTTGCGCTCGCGCATCTTTGCCGCCCATCATGAAATAGGCCATGCTCAGGGTGATCGCCATAATACTAATGACGATCAAGCTTTCGATCAGGGTGAATCCCTTGTTGTTTAACTTGTCGATCATTAACAATGCTCCCCTACTGGCAGTTTCAAGAATCACCAATACATCCGCTACTCAAAAAAAATTTATGAAGAAATTCTTTTCACAAGTTATTTCCAAGAAAAATAATGTCATATAGATAATTAGCAATCATTATGCCAGCTAGAGAAAGACCATAAATAGCCTATATCTTGATATAAATCTCAAAACAAACAGCAGTGTACGCAAATCATGCAGCAATATGCTGCAAAATTTGCGCTCATAGTTGAACAAGCTAACCGAGCTTTCTTCCCACCTTAGCGACGCACCTTTTATTAAAAAAAGGGCCGCCCGGCTTAGCCGGGGGCCCTTTTAGGGGACAAAATTTAAATATTTAAGGATCAGTCAAAAAGCCCCTTCCACCAGATATAAAACCAGTTATGACTTGGTGCGCTTGGATCAAGACCTATGGCGCCTGCTCCTGTGCTGTCACTATCATCAGCGGCAGTAGTGCTACCAACAGAGACGAGAAGCCTCTGGGTGTTCTCACGAATAATGATAACCGGCTTGGAAGCAATACCCCCTCCGATTGTGGTTTTCGTATCATCACTGCCGTCACCATCCATGTCGGACCCTGCCTGCCCGGATTTATATTGTATGGAGTAGATATATGAATCACCACCGGCAACACAGGCGGCACCACTTGGATAGAAGCTGGTTACATAGAAAACCTTGTAATAAAGCAGACCTTCAGCCAAAATCTTTTCTCCGGCAACCAAAGGATAGTAAAAACCGAGGTCACTGGTGCCACTGCTATCGACATCTGCGGCAGGCACATCAAGATTGGGGTTGTAAGTACTGGCATCGACAAAATAGGTATCGGTAAGCCCTGTATCGCTGTGATTGTCACGAACGGCAAAAATCCGATCCATAGAATCGCTGTTGCAAGGATCTGTGCGGTCACCGGTGCCGGTCAGCACCAAGTCGTACCCGAACTCCAAAGCCACCTCAGGTGCATAGAAAAAGGGGCGACGTTCATCGATTATTCCATCGCCATCGTTGTCAACGCCATCCACACAACTTGCCTCATCACAGCCAGCCTGGAAAAGAACCTGGGCTTCCCAATCGTTAATGTTTTCATTGGTGGCAGGGAAAGCCAACGGTGTACCGCTGTTATCCGTAAACTTTCCGATCCGCCACATCTGGCCACCGACATCTCCGACATAGGCCTTGTCGATAAAGCCATTACCGTCAATGTCGACTACGGTAACGTTGGAGGGAATACTATAATCCATGCTGCCGGCGGTAACCCCAACCGAATTTCTGAATTCTTTCACCAATGCGCCATTCTGAACATTGATGACATAAATAACTTTTCCGGCCGAGTTATCGGAGGTGTAACCGCCACCAACAAACATCACGTCGGTGCCGGTGGTGTCAGCCGCAAATGTTTTCACTTTGCCGAACACCGGCTCGGACCAAGTATTTCCAAGATTTGTGAAGGAGCCCGAAGCCGATGAAACGGACCAGAGCATTTTAGGCGAATCGGGATAAGTGATATCCAGGGCATGATAGTAATCGCCCCCATCCCGCTCGCCAAAAATCATGATGACCTGATCGTCGTCAGCCGCATCATAGATTCCATCACCATCCACATCATCGATATAGCCATCGCCATCCAGATCCTTAAAAAAGATCCTCATGCTCGAATCGATGTAGTAAACGTGCCCTACCCCCTCGACAATCTCTTTCAACCGTGACAACTGGTTGTAGGGAACAAACCCCCAAACCTCTGTGCCGTCATCGTCATCGATGGCATGCACCATGCCGTCATTGCCGCCGTAGAACACTCGGGCGAAAGCAGTGGTCAAAGTACTACCACCTAGCTGATAGATAAACTCCTTGACGGCCGGTTCGCTATGCAGCGCATCCCCGGTGATCAACGCCCTATTTTCAGTGGTATCGGTGTCACTGTCTTCGTCATAGACATCAGCGCCACGAATGTAGTTGATAATATTGGCGGCACCGGAAGCAGGGTTGCCAAGTGCAGCATCGGTCAAACTGCCGTTTTCTGTGCTGAACATGTTGGCTGGAGCGGTAAGGTCGGCATCGGCACCGAAGTAGGTATAGATCTTTCGGGAAGTGTTAACAATATAGTTGCTAGCGGTGGGATCTGCCCAATCCTTGGTCTGCCAATAAGGATCAGCTTCTTCGCGCATGGCGCCATTGGGGTAGGTCGCCAGATAACCATCCTTGTCGACAATCTCGTTGGAGGTGGTCACATGCGCACTGGGTGACAGGCCGAACTTGGTAACATTGCCTTCTCAAAAGTTGCTGCCATCCAGGGGGGTAAAAAAGGACAGGTAGATCTTATCGCCGCTGGTGGTTCGGGTAACCGGCACAACAGGGGCAGTAAAGGTCGAGGTGTTTTCGAGAATACTGGTCATTGCCGCCATTAACTGAGCGGCAAGGTCATCGGCTGAGGCCGCCTGGAAATGGTATTTGCCATACTCGGGGTCGGTAGTGTCATAAAGGTTCTTATTGCCATTACCGTTATTGGAGGTGTTGATCAGAAAAGCCTGGGTGCTAGCACTACCGGCAAGGCCAACCGAATAGGTCATGACATTCTGAAAACCATCCTGATAATCGACAATATCATTTTCATAAAGGCCGGTGGCAATATCATCCAGCAAAGTGGAACCATTTAAATTGAGCGGAACAGCTGAAACCGTTGCGTCGATTTTGATGTTACCTTCACCGATGCCACCGGCATCATTGTCGCCATCATAATCGTGATTACCTAATTGATCACCAGCGTCCAGCCAAGTAAAATCGGGGGTTTGGTCTTCGGAGGAAACTCCGGAAGTGACGACAATAACAAAGTTTTTCTGACAATATTCACCAACAACGCCCGAAGACGGCGAACCGAAATAATCGCCTATATCCGCCAGACCTTCAGCCAAGGGCGAGTAGGTAACCGTGCCCATGTTGTTAACATTATTGATGAATGCCGAATCTAAAGTACTGTTTGCAGGTACGACAGCTACCGTAGCGACGACGAAAGACAGGGGCTGGGCCTGCGAGCCACCACTTGTGTTAGTGAAATAATAGATACCGAACTGGGCCTCATTGGCGGTCTGTTTAGCCACCGAAAAGATTGCCTGCTTGGCCTGATAAAAACTGCTATAGACGGGAAGG
>CAZKQY010000551.1:0-14333 GCA_964555005.1 uncultured Syntrophotalea sp.
GTTGAGTTCTTCCTTGCCGCTTAACTCGAGCACGGAAAAACCGCTGCCGCCAACGGTCAATTGCAGGCGGGACTGGCGCGCCGAAAGACTCATATCCCCTCCTCAAATTTTGAGCATAGCCGGCCTAAAACTCACCTTGATCTATTTAAAAATGATCGCCAACCTGTCCATCCTTGTCGGCTAAAAAGAATTATAAGCACACTTACATGATTTGATGCAATTAATAAATAATACTTGACAAAACAGGTTCGCTGAACTAAATAAGAGAACTCTTAATAAGGAGTTTAATTTTAAAATTTAAATTTATTACCTGGAATAAATTATCAAAAATTGAAGTTCTGCCGGTCTGGCTAAACAATTCTAACTCTTCAATATTGTACGTTTTTTATGGTGAAGGCATAAAGAATCGGAAGGAATCGTACAATGTCGCTTGCTACAGTAACTACTCTTTGTCCTCCTGAAAATGAAAAAAAACCGACCAAAGGCCCGACATCAACGTATGTCATCCTGACCGGCCTCATTCAACTGCTGAAAGGGCAGCGATGCCTCACCGAAGAATTGGGGCTTTCATATACACGTATTTTTGATGAGGAATGCCAGGTTTTTCGAAACAAAAAACCGGAGGTAATTTTACAGGATTGGCTGCGCGACAAACTGGAGGGCCCGGAAAAATTCAGTCGTCTGATCAATGATCTCGTTGAGCATAACCTTGCGTTGTGTGCCGCCCTTGACGGGGTAGCCCTTGAATCCATTTCCCGATTGAGCCCCACGGCCGTCAAAACCGCCAGCTTCAGCATTTTTGGCTGGAGGCCTTTCGCCTGGCTGACCTTTCGACGGCTTCACAGGGCTTTCTCCACCAACGATTACCTGCGCTATCAAGAGTTGGTTGTGACAGGTTTTGCCAAGACTTACTGTGCGCATCGGGAAAACCTCCGCAACTCAAATGGTCATTTCCCCACGTCTGTCCAGTCGCGAACCAAAAAGGAGTGATTCGTAATGGCTAAAAACTGTTGTATCCGAGTTATTTTAGTTACCCTCTCTGCAATTCTGCTGAGTGCCTGTTCTGCCCCACAAGTAAAGGTAAGTCTGTCATCCACGGCCAACCTCAACATGAACAATGCCAAGGAACCATTGCCCGTGGTGGTTCGAATTTATCAGCTTACCGATCCAAAACAATTTGAGAATGCCACCTTTAACGAATTGTGGAAAAACGATCTTGCCGTTCTAGGCAGCACCCTGCTGAGAAAAGATACTCTGACCCTGGACCCGGCCTCTCAGCAGAAGATTCGCTTTGAACGCTATGAACAAACGCGCTTTGTGGCACTAATGGCCGCTTTTAATAAACAACCCAATGATTCGTGGCGAGTGGTCAAAAAGTCCAGCGGTTCCTTTTTTGGCATAAAGACATCGACCAAGGTCAAGGCGCTACTGAAGGATAACATTATCGAAATTGAAAACTAATTGGTGAGCATAGAATGAGTAAAATTGTTTGGGCAGAGGGGGTATTCCTGAGCCAGCAGCATTTTCAGGCTTGGGACAAACAACTGGAACGTTCGCAGCATTTGCGGCAGTTTTTGATCAATCCGTTTTCCTGGGGAGTCGTTTCCCTTTCGATCGACCAGGAAACCTTGGAACTCGGACGGTTTGAGCTGCTCGAAGCCTCGGTTCTGTTTCAGGACGGGCGCATGGTGCATTTTCAGAGCTCCGTCGATACCCCGCTGGCATGTGACCTTGATGCGCCCGGTGGCGATGCTTTGGGAGTATATCTGGCCTTGCCCGCCAACAACCATGTAGGCAGTATTTCCGGTTACCCGCAACGTAGCCAGATCAGCGGCTGGGTTGCCGACTATCAGGAACTCGAAGACAGTTTTGATGCCAGTCGTAAACGGGAAATTCTTTTGGCTAAGCCCAATCTGTATCTGATGACGGACAAGGAATCTTTGAACTCCTTTTTGAGCATCAAAATTGCCGAAGTGGTACACGACGGAGATCAACGTTATCGGCTAATTGATACGTATATCCCTCCGGCCTGCAAACTATCCGTCTCACCGGTTCTCGTGCAACGCCTGAATCGAATTGTAGAAACCCTGAACGCCAAACGAAAACAGATCGAAAACGCTCGCGAGGGATGTGACGGTGGGGCCTCCGGTTTTGCCCGCAGCGATCCTCACAACTATATCCTGTTGCAAAACCTCAACAGTATTCTGCCCCAATTGAGACATCTTTCAAAAAACCTGGAGCTGCATCCAGAGCAACTTTATCGCCAGTTATGCCAGGTGGCCGGTACCTTCTGTTCTTATCACAACAAGGCTACCATCGACAGTATCCCGTTGTACCAACACGAAGATCTGGGACAGGTTTTTCAGAAATTTGACGCCCTGCTGTCACTCCTTTTGGAGCTGACCAGCACCACCAAGGCTACGACCTTGGTGCTCGGCAAGGAAACGGATCACCTGCTGACTTGTAATGACATTCCAGGCGATCTGTTCCGAGACGAAACCTTTTTTATCGAAACCCTGTTCGATGCCGAAGGTCCCAACTGGATTATCGATTTTGCACGGCAGGTTAAGGTGGCCGCTCGCATCGCGATTGAAACCTGCGTAGCCTCGGCGCTGCCGGGGGTTCGCCTGGTTCACACCCAGCGCCCACCGGCCAAACTGGCAACCCGCAGCGGCTGCGAGTACTTTCGACTGGAACCCCGTGGGGATTTCTGGAATCAGATGATCAACGAAAAATCCCTGGCCATCTACCTGCCCCACCCTTTCAATACTTCTGAAATCAAAATCGTCACCGTTAAGGAATAGGCGCAAATGAGTATGGATATTTCCAAACAAGAATATAACCCCATATTGAGCTGTTGCGAACCGCTCTTTTCGCTGGTCACCCCCCTTAGAAATGACCAAAAAGCCTCCTCTGTTGGTACCGACTTCAGAGAAAAGGTGGTGACTGACTTTATTGCCATGGAAAAGGCGGCCTTTGAAAAGCAGATCGGCATGGTTGAGTTTAAAGATGTCAAATATGCCATGGCTGCCTTTATTGACGAAGTGGTCTTGACTTCTACCTGGCAGGGACGACTGGAATGGATGTCCCATCCTCTGCAATTGGAATTTTTTGGCGAGCATACTGCCGGTGAAGGGTTCTTCACCCGCCTGGCCAATTTGCGCCAAGGCGGCGAAGACAATCTCCATCTGCTTGAGCTTTATTATTATTGCCTGCAACTTGGTTTTGAAGGGATTTACAAAATAAAGGGACTGGAACACCTGATGGCATTGCAGGTTGACCTGCGAAGCCAGATTGACGGGTACTGCGGACCGCTAAAAACGCAAATATCTCCCGAAGGGCTGCCCGGTAATGTCTTAATAAACCAGGTCAGGCGTCATGTGCCCTATTGGGTCATCGCCGTTGTAAGCCTTGCCGCAGTTTTCTTCACGTATATGGGTTACTCCTTTGTTTCCGGAAATATGGCCGAGTCGAGCGTTGCGACGGTGCTCAACAACAAGGACATTATTCTGAAAATATCGAAGGACCAATACTAATTCCTTCCGCTTTGATTGACGGAGCTCTTATCCCATGAACAATCTCTTGATTTTTTTCCAGGCTTATCTGTTTGGCCGCCTGGGTTCACGGATGCTTGGCCTGATGCTGATCCTTTCACTGATCTGGTGGGCCGGTCCTCACGTCGGCCTTACCGACGCCCGGGTGCGGATCTATATCATTGTGGGAACCTTGGTTCTGTTTCTTTTAGTCTGGTTAACTCGCAAATGGATAGTGCGGCGGCGATCAACTCGATTCAAAGATGACCTCGACTCGCAGGCGGGAGCAGAGCAGTCGCGCCAGTTAGAAATCGAAGAACTTCGGAAAAAGATGGACAAGGCTATTGCCTCGTTGAAATCCTCCGAACTGGGTGTCCACCATCGTGGCAATGCAGCACTGTACGCGCTTCCGTGGTTTATGATTATCGGACCTTCGGCAGCAGGAAAGACCACCTTGTTGCGAAACTCCGGGCTGAGCTTCCCCTATGCCAGCGGAGACGATATCGACATACGCGGTTTCGGCGGCACACGCAATTGCGACTGGTGGTTTTCCAACGAAGCCGTACTGCTGGACACGGCCGGACGCTACACTACCGAACAGGATGACCATGAGGAATGGCTGGCCTTCCTGAGCATGTTACGCAAGCACCGCCGGAAGCAACCTCTGACCGGTGCCATAGTTGCTATTAGCCTTTCCGATCTGCTAACGGCGGACACCCAGGAGTTGGAGAGGCACGTCAAGATCATTCGTGATCGTATTAATGAGTTGACTTCCCGTCTCGGATGCATCTTCCCGATCTATATCGTCTTCACAAAGTGTGACCTGTTATACGGATTCAGCTCTTATTTTGCCGATCTGACACCCAAGGAACAAGAGCAGGTGTGGGGCATCTGGCTGGGACACGAGGAAGAAGACAACATCTGCGAAGCTTTCTCCCGTAAAATGGATGGACTCCATCACCATCTCTGCAAAATGCGGCTGCATAAGCTGTCCATGGTTCGAAACATGCGGGCAAAAATCGAACTGTTTGATTTTCCCGCTCAATTCGATGCCGCCAAAGACCGCCTGATCGAATTCATTTCCCGACTCACCAAAGAAAACCCCTATCAGGACACTCCTCACTTTTGCGGTATTTACCTGACCAGCGCCACCCAGGAAGGGACTCCTCTGCAAAAAATTCTCGGCAACATGCGACAGGCATTTGGTTATGTCGATGAAAATAAAACATCAAACCTGCCTGAACCAAAAAGTTTTTTTGTGAAAAACTTTTTCAAAGAGGTGGCATTTCCCAACTCCAACGATGTCAGCCGCACCAAAAAACTGGGCATGCTCCATCGTGCCCTGAAAACAGCCTGTATCCTTATTTCCGTTGGTTTAATCGCAGCCTGTTTTTTGTTTCTCAGTACTACATTAACCATGAACACCTTATTGCTCAAAAAAGGGGCCGATGCTTCGGCGCTATTGGCAAAGGAAACACAGTCCAAAGACAACGGACTGTATGGGGATTTTCAGGCTCTGGCGCAAGTTCTGGAACAATACCGGACGCTTTTAGCTTACGAGAAGAAACTGCCGTTATCGCTGGCTCTGGGTGTTTACGAGGGAGACAAACAGCTTCCGGCGATTCGGTCCATTTTGCTTAACTCTTTTGAACGAGCCTTCTACGGGCCGGCCATTACAGGTTTGGAAATCCGTCTAACCAACTATGCACAACAATGGTCGGCAGTTTCCCTGCAACGTCAAGACGAAATTCGCGAACCCTACTACCAGTCATTAAAGTCCTACCAGATGTTGTGTTCACCACAGCGATTGGAACCGGATTTTACCGCGCCGGTGCTGCATGAGCTGATTCATGATCGTCTGGTAGGCTACGTAAACGAAAAGACACTGGAAGAAGCTGAGCAACAGGACCTTTCTGAGCTGATCCATATCTATCTATCGCACATGCTTTTAGAGAAGGAACATCCGGATTATATTCAGCCACATCAAGCCGACCCGGGCCTGGTAGCTGAAGCCCAAAACCATTTGAAAGCCGTCCCGGATGCCAACCGGCTCTATTCGCAAATCCTGAATAAGGGCCAACTGAAAGCTTCCGCTATCCACCTCGCCGACATGATTAAGGGCCCGGGCCGGGGAATTCTGACCAGCTCTTACAAAATGCCCTTCATGTTCACAGCCGAAGGCTGGCGCACCTATGTCCAGCCGGAGATCAAAAAGCTGGTCAATTTATCCTGCAAGGGCGATTGGGTCACCGGATATTTGCAGGACAACAACTCGGAATCCACCGATTCCGAACCTTTTACCTCTGCGGGCAATGAACTATCGGCCCGCCTGGAGGCGGGCATCCGCGCGCTGTACTTTACGGACTATGTCGAGCACTGGTTTACCCTGTTGGGCGAAGTAAAAATGGTGTCCTTCAATTCCCTGGATAACGGAGCCAAAGCGATGCTGCTAATGGCGCGAAATGATGGCCCCCTTGCTGAACTTATGCAGGTTGTTTCCGAAAACATCAACATCACGGATTCGGATGCAGTGGCCCATGCTGTCAACGGGTCGGTGCAAACCGTCTCTTTGGTGCCGGAACTTGATGCTCCCCTCCACGATCTGCGTAAATTGTCCAATCCGGGCGACAAGATGAATACCAGCCTGCTCATCAATCAGTATCTAATGGCATTGACCTCGGCCCAGTCCGAATTGGAGCAGATGGCAGCGGCCGTGGATATCCCCCTTAAATCATTCCAGCATGCCGTCGCCATTTTAGGAAGCAACGGCGCCACAGGCTCCGAGCTTTACAAATGCTGGTTATCTACTAACAGCCTCCTCAACGGCATAGACGCTCGCACCCGCAAGGTAGCGGAACGCCTGCTCTACAAACCGATCGAAGGAGCATGGCTCGCCATCATCCAACGAACTCAAGGCTATTTACAGAATCAATGGACCAGCTTGGTGTTTGACAATTACAAACGCAAAATTTCCGGTAAATTTCCTTTTCACAATACCGGTCCCGATGCATCGTTTAATGACATCTCCGATTTTTTTCGCCCTGAGGACGGACTGATCTGGGCTTTTGCCGACGACCATTTAAAACCCTTTCTACGCAAAGAACGTAACCGCTGGACGGAAAAAACCTGGCTTGGCAGCGGGCTCGATTTCGACCGGGATTTATTGCTTTCTCTGAGCCAGGCTTCGCGCATTTCCTCCGGCCTGTTCCGTCGCGGGCAGATCCAGCCCGATGTTCACTTTTCCATCTATCCCATCCCCAGCCAAGGGGTGCGGGTGGTTCGGTTTGAGGCCAACGGCCAGCAATTGACCTACCAAAACGAGCCGCAGGAATGGAAACGGTTTCGCTGGCCCGGGGACCAGGATATAAACAATGCCACCATCGGTTGCACCCCGAGCGGAGCCTCTTCCATGAGTACCCTAAAATACTCCGGTGATTGGAGTCTGTTCCATCTGCTGCAACAGGCCAGCGTTACCAAGGAGAGTGACGTGTATTCCCTGGTCTGGGACCTGAAGACAAACCAGGGCAACTCCGCCACGGTAAAACTGAAACTTCGCCCCGACCGTCAAAGTAATGTGTTTGCCAACGGTCTGTTTTCTCAATTTCGATTGCTGAACACGATTTTTTAACGGGATTGGGTATGTTTGGGCTATTTGACAAGACCATCGCTACACCAACCGATTTTTCGCGACTGAGACCCTGTTGTTTCGGCAAAATGCCGATTCATGCGGATTTTATCCGTTACAACCTGGCCACCCGGGAGGCCGCCAATCTGGAAAAATGGCTTCAAGAGGGTGTCGCCTGCATTGCTCGCAAGCACCCTAAAGGCTGGCCTCCGGTCTATCGCAACTTTCCTTTGCATCACTTTGTCCTGTCGGGCAGCGAACAGGAAATGAGCCTTATCGGCTCACTGACTTCCAGCCAGGACAAAAGCGGCAGGTTTTATCCCTTTGCGACCATGGCTAGCATCAGCGGAAGACTTTTTCACTCTAACCGAGCCACCCTGCCCCTGATTCATCAAGATTTTTTTCAGGATTGTGAAGCCCTGATAAAAAGTTCCCGGGATGGGAGCACGGTCCCTGCTTTGATTCAACAACTCGATGCATTAGCTACCGATTCGCCCCTTTATCAACAACGGGAGCTAGTGGAAATGCAAATTCACTTGTTAGAATCCCTTCCGCTAAAAAACTACTGGAACGGATTACAGGTTGCACCGACAGATAGAGAACAGTTCTGGTGCGCTTTTTACGACATCATGAAGACCGTCCAGAATCGCGGTCCGAGCCGTACCAACTGGGGCATTCGCATCCCCATTCCCTCCGAGGAGGATCAGACACCTTACGTGGTTTTCTGGGTGCAGATGATTGAATCGATTCTTGAGGACCGTTTTTGGCGAGCTCATTATTTCTGGAACAAAGAAACCGATGACCACCAGGCCGGCATGACGCTTTTTTTCAGGCCCTTGCCCCCGTCCTTTATGCTGCCTCTTATTAATCAGGAATTAGATGACAACGCTATCTTTGATCTCGGTCGGGAGTGGCGCGGCCTGCTCTCCTTTTCAAGCCGGGTGGATCTGCGGCGCTTGTTGGAAAATGATGATACCCCGATGCTGGATGTGCTGTATCGAACGGGACGAAGGGAGATGCTCAGATGAAGCAAACCGCACAGACAGTGCCGGATTGGCTGACCGGCATCGCGACCCCCTTGTTGGATACTCCCTGTGGCGAGGATCCTCGCTATCTGGATGAATTTCAATGCATCAAAGAAGAAGCCGACAAACTCAGAGACGTCGACTATGCCATGGTCATGGCCACCTGCCACGACCTGCTGACCCGAACCACAAAAGACCTGCGCGTGGCCGGATATCTGCTTGTAGCTGCGGTTTATGTTGATGGTCTTCCAGGCCTGCTGGACAGTCTTAAGATCTATCGAACACTGCTGGACAATTTCTGGGAAGACTGCCACCCCCTTGGTGAGTCGAGCCGGTTAGCCGCTCTCAACCTTTTGGGCAACCCACGTATTGTTGCTTTTGCCGAACTGCGAGAAGAACAGACCACTGTCGAGACATTCATAGCCGTGCAGCAGGAGATCAATCAAATTCATTCCTTTCTCAAGGCAAAATTAGGGGAGGAAACACCGGGCTTATCAAGGTTGGCCCCTTGGGTTGAGGATCGCGTGCGGCGACTAAAGTCCATGGAACCAGCGCAGGATGATTGTCTGCAGACCTCCACGGAACAATCATCTTCAAGCGTAACCGGCTCAGCCACTCCTGATGTGAATTCAGAGCAGGGGATTGAGACCCTGACTCGAAAGATTCACAACTATTTGATCAACACCGAAGATTTTCTCAGAGCTCTGGCATATTCCCGGGCCCTTCGATGGGGAAAATTAACTCCTCCCCCCCATAAAGAGTATCGGACCAGAATCCCGACACCACGAGCCGGCGGACTGGCCGAGCTCGAAAATTCACTGTCCGGCAACCTTGTGGAAAAAACTGTGATCTGTTGCGAAAACTTGTTTTTCGAACCGGGTTTTCAGTTGCTGTTCGATCTTCAGTTCAAGCTTTTCCAGTACCTCGAGGCCAACCACCGTTTGGATCTGAGCCGGTTTGTTCAGAATACACTGCAAGAACTGTTAGAACGACATCCGCAATTACTTGAATTGCAATTTGAAGACGGCACCCCCTTTGCCAATCCGGAATGCCGTCAATGGATTCAGCAAAACAATTTTGCCCATATGCATAAGGAGGACAAAACCCTTGAGAACGAAAGCTCAATGGACGAATCGGTGGCAAATTTAATCGAAACAGCGATGCAACTGGCCAAACAAAAAAAACTAGCCGAAGCCCTGCATAGCCTGCATGTCCTTTCTGAAGGCACCGAACAGCAGCGGATTCAAAAACACCTGGCGCAAGCCCGCCTGTGTCTGGCCGCAGGAAAGGCCAAAATGGCCGACGTGATATTGGAGGAAATACAAAAAACCATCCTGGCCTACCATCTGGCGACCTGGAACCCTGGCCTGGTGATCGAAATATTACAACAACGACTTAGCGCATTGCAGTCCCTGAAAAAAAGCGGCTCAAACGAGGAAAAACAGCGTATTTCACAACAGTGGCATGAAGTATGGCACTTGATCTGCAAAATCGATATCGCCTCTGCGGCGGCTCTCAGCCCGGGTTAGTCGCCAAACTTTATGAATAATATGGGCTACCTGACCCGAAATTGTTTTCAATAAAGTGCATCCATCCATACCCAGTCACAAGGAGGCAGGACATGAGCGACAGTTATCAAAAAGAGATTCCAAAAGCACGTATCAATTTATCGTTGGACGTGGAAACCAACGGACAGCAAAAGAAAACTGAACTCCCCTTAAAGATGCTGGTGATGGGGGATTTCAGCAACGGCAAGACAAAGGGCAAAATCGCGGACCGGCACCGAATCAATCTTAACGCAAACAATTTTGAATCGGTTATGGCTGACCTCGAACCCGGTGCCCGATTTGATGTGCCCAACCTTCTTGCCAAAGACGGCAGTGATTTTACTATCGACCTGGTCTTTAAAGCGATGAAGGATTTCCGTCCGGATAATGTGGCGCAACAGATCCCGGAATTGCACAGCCTGATGGCCATGCGAAACTTGCTCAAAGATCTTAAATCCAACCTGCTGGACAACGCCAAGTTTCGTAAAGAGCTGGAAAAGATCGTTAGTAACCAGCCACAACTGGAAGGGTTAAAACAACAACTGGAAAGCCTTTTGGACGATAGTCTTGAAACGTCAAACCTGGAAATTCGCAGCTTTTAAGCTGCCAGTTAGTATCTATCCGGAAACTTTGGATGGACACAGCGCAGTTTTTATATGGGAAAAAAGCCGTTTACGGATAAAAACAATCTAAACCCCGAAAGATGCAGGAGACCCAATCATGAGTACGCAAAAAACCGGATCCAGTAAAAAAACTGCCCAAGAAACGGTGGTTCATACCCCTGAAAACTCCTATGAGCGTCTATGCGACCTGGTAAATATCGCCCCAATGAATCAATCCATCAAGTTGAACAGCTTTGCCGATGCCTCCCATATGGCGGACATGTGCCTTCAGGAAAGGCTGACAGCCGGGATTCAAGTGTTTCTGGATCTGGCCACCCGTAACAATGCCCCTATCGAGCGTATCGATAAAACTCTTCTGGACCGGTATATCGCCCAGATCGATCAAACGATTGGCGGCCAACTCGATGCCATCCTTCATCACCCGGACTTTCAAGAACTGGAAAGTTCCTGGCGGGGATTGCAATTCACGATCGAGCGATGCGATTTCCACTGCAACACCAAAGTGGAAATTCTGGACTGCACCAAAGAGGACCTGCTGGAAGACTTTGAGGAAGCTCCCGAAATTCTCCAGACCGGGCTCTACAAACATGTTTATGTCAGCGAATACGACACGCCTGGCGGCCAGCCGTTTTCCACCATCGTAGGAAACTACGAATTCGATAATTCGGCTCAGGACATCACCCTGTTACGAGAAGCATCCAAGGTTTCGGCCAGCGCCCATTGCCCATTTTTGGCTTCGGTGGGCACTAAATTCTTCGGCAAAGACAGCGTCGAGGAAATAGCAAAGATCAATGATCTGTCCAACTATATGGAAAAGGCCGAATATACCCGCTGGCGAAGCTTCCGGGAAACGGAAGACAGCCGCTATGTCGGCCTTCTGACCCCACGTTTTTTGCTGCGCATGCCCTACGGCAAGGACAGCACTCCGGTCCGGACCTTCAATTATGAAGAAACGGTCAGCGCAGAAGACCACCGCAACTATCTATTTGGCAACCCGGTATTCGCATTCGCCGGCAACATCGCCAAAAGCTTTGCCAAGCACGGCTGGGCCGTCAATATTCGGGGACCGGAAGCCGGCGGTAAAGTCGCCAATCTGCCGGTCCACCTGCATGACAGCGGTAAGGGCATGCAGGTCAAAATACCTACCGAAATGCTGATTTCCGAAACCCGCGAACTAGAAATGGCCAACCTGGGATTTATCCCGCTAACCTATTACAAAAACAGCGATTTTGCCTGCTTCTTTTCGGCCAATTCCGTTCAAAAACCCAATGAGTACGCCGACTCCGCTGCCAATGCTAACAGCATGATTAACTCACGCCTGCCTTATATCTTTTTAGTTTCGCGACTGGCGCACTATCTCAAAGTTCTGCAACGAGAAAACATCGGATCATCCAAAAGTCGTCAGAGACTAGAAAATGAACTGAACTCCTGGCTACAGACCCTGGTGACTAAAATGAAAGATCCCGATCCGGAACTTATTGCCACCCATCCCTTGCGGGACGGGCAGGTAACAGTCCGCAAAATCCCGGAAAATCCGGGCTATTACAGTGTCGATCTCTTTGTCCGACCCCATTTTCAAATCGAAGGGGTCGATGTTCAATTAAAGCTGGTGGCACAAATACCAAGGGACAGCAACAAATAGTTCAGTAGTGATCCAAATCGCTATCAAAATCCAAATCGGGATCCAAATCGGGACCGGGTTTTGATTTTGAGTTGATGTCGGGTTGCCGGCGCTTACCCAGGTGGCAAGAAAACCCCGACAACACCAATAAGCCAAAAGCCGATCCCGATTTCGATAGCGATTTGGATACCGATAACTGCAAAGCAGTAGGCCCAACGAATCGACTCAGTAGCGGCCTATCAGAAAAACACCTGACAGGCACTTATTTACAACCGGTGCACATTTGCACCCCAGATCCACAATTAAAGGAGGAAACAATGGCTATTCCCGGCTACATGACAATTCTCGACGATCAGGGCACTAAACTCGAAGGACCTGTCAAGGTCACAGGGCGTGAAGGAACAATCGAAATTCTTGGTTTTGATCATGAACTGCGCATCCCCACCGACAGCGATACCGGCAGCCTGACAGGGACTCGCAAGCATGAACCTTTTGTCTTTCTGAAGGCTTTCGATAATGCCACCCCATACCTGTACAAGGCTTGCAGCAACGGACAGACCCTCAAAAGGATCGATCTGAAATGGTACCGCATCAATGATACCGGCACCGAGGAGGAATACTTCCGTCATACCCTGGAAAACGTAAAGATCACCTCGGTCAGACCGACCATGCACAACGTCAAGGATCTGGATAAGGAACGGTATCCTCATCTTGAAGAAGTAGCCTGCCGCTACGCCAAAATCACCTGGACCTATCTTGACGGGAATATTTCCTTCTCCGACAGTTGGACCGAAGGACGCTGACCCAACGTCACGGGGTGCTACAAGGCACCCCGTGACAAATCGAAATTTTTCAAAAAGTGACCAAGCAAAACGTAAACGAAAGTAAAAACAACATAAAAAAGTGTTAAAGAGAGACCAAGATGAAGCTATTTAAAAAATCAACGATAATACTTTCGCTATTACTTATGGTCGTATGTTTACATATAAGCGCCTGTTCCTCCGGTCTAATTGATGAAATTTACTCAAAGTTGACAAATGATAATTTATCTGAAAGATACACTGCCACTATTGTTATTGGCGAACTGCAGATTGACGAAGCTGATTTGCGAAAATTGTCAAAAATCTATGAAAATGAAAGCGAATGGTTTGACCGACTATTGCTAGAGTATGTACTTGCAAAAAGAACTCAAGAGCAGAGATATCTTGATTCATTTGTATCTTCATATCCCAAAGGAAAAGATCAAGAGAAAATATGGAATCTTCAAGCAGAGACAGGATATCCCATGGGATTGATTTCACCTCTACAGAGATTTCTGGCAGAGCTTGCAAAAACGGATGATCAAGCCCTAAAACAACTCGCTTCCGGGCTACCTTATGCCGATGGGGCTCATGCCGAATCTTTAGCAGATCAACTAGCTGAATTGTACTTGTATCAACAAGATCGGGTTCTAAAGACGCTCGCTTCTTACCCAGAAGAAATCAAGATCATAATAGCAATTGCAAAAGAAAGGAAATGCTATGAGTGACCTTGTTTTTGACAAATCACAAGGTGTTTTACTTTGGGGTTCAAAGCGATTCCGGGCAATAAGTGGACCCTATGGAAAAAAAGCGCTCCCCTCTGGAAAATATCTAATTAAAAGACGCAATGTCGTTGTAGGTGGGCACCTTAGTTCCAGTTATCGTGACAACATAACAGGGAAAGCATGGTTTATCCCGATTAAACCTACATTTAATACAAATCGTGCCGGTTTTGGAATTCATCCAGATGGGAATACGCTTGGAACTCTAGGGTGCATCGGTTTAAAGGCAGAGGACACCAGTAGCTTTTGGAAGCAATGGAATAACACCCTTATGTCTGCCCGTCCCGACTCTCTTACAGTTAAATAACTACCTGAATCCATGAGCACTCTGCCGTTTTCCGAGTTTTACCTCCCAAAGGGGGCAATGCGGGCCTCTAGACTTCGCTGGATTGAAAAACCGGCTCTCTGAGAGCCTTTGGAACCTCCGATCTTTGACAGAGTGACCGCAATTCTCGTTTATGGACCGCGTTCAGGGCGAGTTAGGCCGTAAGCACCCTTGGTACTCGGAAATTCTACGGTGTCGATTGGGCTAATGAGTGGTCTATCCATAGGCCAATCGTTGGTAAAGTCGTTCAAAGGCCTCGAAGGACAGCCCACTGTGACGATTGAAACGCAGGATATTGTAGGAGAGCGCTGCGCAAGTCATCACCAGACTGTTGACTTCAAACTTTCCCGAGGGCAGGCGCTCTAGATCCATGTCGGTTTTGAGTTCGCTGTGGAACTGTTCACTGGTGCCGTGGTCTTGGTAAAGGGCGATGATCTTTTCGGCGGGAAGAC
>CAZKQY010000552.1:0-2930 GCA_964555005.1 uncultured Syntrophotalea sp.
ACAGGTGCGGGACGAGTCGTCCCGCACGACTCGCTGGCTTGCAGTTGTTGATCAGTCCCGCAGCGGCTTGCGCATAGCCATGGATGGTCTGCGTGATGGATTGTTGGAAAATCGCGCCGAGGTTGGATTTTTTGTCGATGGCCGGGACGACTCTCTGCAGCGCTTTCTGGCCAGCGCTGAATTACAGGAAATCGAGGCGCAACTGCCAGACTTCAGTGCCCGACTCAGCCAACTGCAAGAGCTGCACGGCCAGTTGCTGGATTCCGACCAGCGCCTTCGCCAGATCTGGCGACCACGGCATGAAGGCCTGGCCGAATCGCTGGCCGAACTGAAGCGCACCCAGCTCTATTGGGCTCTCAAAGTCGCTAATATGCTTTTTGTCAAAAGCTCAATCAGCGAGCTGCTCTACGAAGAACTTGCTGACACGCCCCTCGAGGAATTCCGCTCCGGGCCGGTTTACAATCGATTGGCGGACAAATTACCGGCTCTGGCTGCTGCTTTGAACAAGGCTGCTCCCATCAACGAACGGCTCTGGGATGCCTCCTACGAACTTAACTCTCTGATCATGAGCAGCGAATGGGAACAGGCTCGCATGCTCTATCGTGATCAGGTGCCGCCGGCCATCAAAGCCATCGCCGTCGACCTTGATGGAGTCATCAGCGTGGAGCGTCGAATCCTGTCGGATCAGCAGAAGACGGTCGCATTGCTCAACGGCGAGATCAAGACCCGGTCCGACAGCGTGATGGCAATATTCGATGAACTGGAAAGTATCCTTTCAGAGCTTGAAGTTGCCTCTGGCAATAGTGTCCAGGCCGCTTCCAGCGCCATTCTGCAGAAACGCAGTGCCATCGAAGCGAGCATTGGCGGAATGCAGCGGGTCAACCTGCTCGTCACCCTGGTGGTTGTCATTGTCAGCGCTTTGGCGGGGTTGCTGATTACCCGCTCCATCACGCGGCCCCTGGTGCAAACCGTCGACATGATCCAGCGTCTGGAGAAGGGCCAGCTTGACCATCGCCTGCAGCTCCATCGCCGGGATGAGATTGGTTGCATGGCTGAAGCCCTCGACCGGTTTGCCGATAATCTGCGCGACGAGGTGCTGACGGCCTTTGACCGTCTGGCGGCCGGGGATTTCACCTTTCAGGCTAAAGGCCTGATTCGAGAGCCTCTGGCTCGGACCAACAGGGCCATGCAGCAGACCATGGGCCAGGTGCGAACAGCTGCCGAGCAGATTAATTCCAGTACTGTTCAGGTCGCCGATTCAAGTTCTACTCTCTCTCAAGGCGCCACCCATTCGGCTGCTTCCCTTGAAGAGATCAGTGCGTCCCTGGCTGAAGTCGCCTCGATGACCAGAAATAACGCCGGGAATGCCGATCAAGCCAATGTTCTATCCAATGAAGCTAAAACCGCTGCTATTCAGGGCAGCCGCTTGATGGGCGAGATGGTCGATGCGATGAGCGAAATCAACCGCTCCGGCGAGGATATTGCCAGGATCATCAAAGTGATCGATGAAATCGCTTTTCAAACCAACCTGTTGGCTCTTAATGCCGCCGTTGAAGCGGCCCGCGCTGGCCACCACGGCAAGGGATTCGCGGTGGTCGCTGAAGAGGTGCGGAATCTGGCGGGTCGCAGTGCCAATGCGGCCAGGGAGACCGCAGAACTTATCGAGAATTCAACGGCGAAGACTCGATTTGGCTCGAATCTTACGGGTCAGACGGCGACGGCTCTGCGGGAGATTGTTGCCGGCGCGACCAGTGTTTCCGACCTGGTAGCCGAAATCGCCCGATCGAGTACTGAGCAAGCAGAAGGTATTAGCCAGATCAACCGGGGTCTGGCACAGATCGATCAGGTGACCCAGCAGAATGCCGCTAATGCCGTAGAAAGTGAAAAGGTCTCGCTAGAATTGTCCATGCAGGCCGCTCAATTGCAGCAAATGATCAACCAGTTTTGTCTGAGCGAGTCTCCACTACGCATTGTAGGAGGCACCGCTGCCTCGCTGCCTGCTGCTGTTGGTCGGGTTCTGCTGGCAGGCTGTTGTCGCTGGCCGGATATTTTGTTGTTGCTTCCCGCCGGATGGATGGCCATACGTCCGGCTCTAACTCCAATCCACCCCCGTACGCCTCCACTTCTGCAATGGCCGACCGACTTTTGTTGGTCGGCCGATTTTTTTGTCAAAATTCAGGTATGCTAGTTAGGCCTGTGTTGAAAAATTTCAATTTTGTTTGGCTGGTTAGGCGTATTGCTAATATCGTGCAATACTCTTTGCGCGGTCTTTTCGTTTTTGCACAAGGCCCCCTTGGGGGGTTGTTCAATTTGCGGCAGTGGTTAAGGTTGTGGCAGGGATGATTTAACGGTAGAATGGCGCCATTTTCCCGGAGGAGTTAGTTGAATGACAGAGAATAAAATGGTGCTTATCACCCTGATCGGTCCGGACCGGCCCGGCATTCTGGCGGCGGTTACCGGTTGTATCGCCGAGGGGGGAGCGCACATTCGCGATATCGAACAGAGCGTTACCCACACCCTGATGCTGTTGTCCCTGCTGATCGATTTTTCTATCGGCGCGAGCGATCAAAAGCCGCTGATCAAGGATCTGCTATTTCTGGCCAAGGAACTCGGCCTGCAGCTCGATTTCGAGGTCGTCGAAGAAGAGGACTATCAAAAGCTACAGTCTTCCCGTTACGGCTATGTGTTGACCATGCTCGGTGACGGAGTCGATGCCGGTGCTGTGAACCGGGTCGCATCCTTGCTCACTGACTACCATATCAACATCGACCGCATCAACAAGCTGACCCGCGGTCAGTTGCGCTGCGTGGAATTCTCTCTTAATGTGCCGAACGACACCGACCTTAAGGGCATGACCCGCCAGTTGCTGGCCGAAGGGGCAGGGCTCGGTATCGATATCGCGGTGCAGAAGGAAAACCTCTACCGGCGGG
>CAZKQY010000553.1:0-3829 GCA_964555005.1 uncultured Syntrophotalea sp.
GATGGCGGTTAAAGCTGACGGAGCGCGCAAGGGCGAGTTGTTGCAGATGGCAGATAATCTCGACTGGATTTCCTCCAGTCCGCCACGTACCTTTTGGGAAGCTTTGCAGTTGTGGTGGATTTTGACCGTGGCTATTACCATTGAGTCCAACGGTCATTCCATCCACTGGGGGCGCTTTGATCAGCATCTTTATCCTTTTTTCCAGAAGGATATAGCGGCTGGCAAGGTTAGCAAGGCCTTCGTACAAGAATTGATCGAAGGTGCCTGGATCAAGATCAGCGAGTTGACCAAGGTTCGCGATGCGGGTTCCACCAAAGCCTTTGGCGGTGTTGAATTGGGTGGTCCCTCGTTGACGGTCGGTGGCCAGACCATGGAAGGGGAGGATGCTACCAACGAGCTGTCCTTTATGTGCGTTGACGCTTTGGTCCATGTACGTCTGAATGCTCCCTGGATGACCACCCGCTGGCACGCTAACTCGCCTAAAGAATGGTGGGTCAAGGTTACCAAGGCGGCCAAGATGGGACTTGGGATGCCATCGTATTTTAACGATGAGATTATTATCCCATCCATGGTTAATCGCGGTCGTTCCATCGAGGATTCGCGCGATTACGGGGCCTTGGGTTGCGTGGAACCCAACAGCGAAGGTCGTGAGTACGGCTGGCATGATGCAGCGTTCTTTAACATGAATAAGGTGCTGGAGCTGGCCATCAATGATGGAAAGTGCACCGGTTGCAGTGCCGAATGCCCCCGTTACGATGTTTGTGTCGGGGCTGGCAAGACCTTGGGAGTGCAGACCGGTTCGCTGGCTGATTTCAAAACCTTTGACGAGGTCAAGGAAGCCTATGAAAAACAGATGAAATATTGGGTTGATCGCCTGGTTATGGCGGAAAATGCCATGGACCGAGCGCATCAGGCGCGTAAACCGCTTCCCTACTTGTCTCTGTTGGTAGAGGACTGCATCGATAAGGGCAAGGACGTGACAGCCGGAGGCGCCCGCTATAATTTTATCGGTCCTCAAGGGGTGGGGGTGTCCAATGTGGCGGACGGCCTGAGTGCCATCAAGACGTTGGTTTTTGAGCAGAACAAGATCTCTGGCGCCGATTTGCTGGATGCTCTGGAAAAGAACTGGGAAGGCTACGAACCCATCTATGCTCTTATTAATAGTTCCAAGGTTCCTCATTACGGCAACGACGATGAAGAGGTTGATGGGTTGGCTCGCTATGGCGCCAAAGTCTATTGCAAATATCTAGAACGGCGTCCCACGCCCCATGGCGGCGAATTTCAGGCGGGGCTTTATCCGGTTTCGGCCAACGTGCCGTTTGGGATGATCACCCAGGCAACGCCCGATGGCCGCAAGGCAGGGGAACCGGTGGCCGATGGTGTGTCGCCGGTGCATACCAGTCGCGGATCTCACGACATATCCGGTCCGACGGCGGTGGTTAAGTCTGTTTCTGCTCTTGATCATGGTATTGCTTCAAACGGGACCCTGTTAAACATGAAGTTCAGTCCGTCGACTCTGGCTGGTGAAGTAGGTGATGAGAACTTTATCGGTATGATGAAGGTTTTCTTCCAGCGCAAGGGGATGCACAATCAGATCAACGTCATCAGTCGTTCTGTTCTGGAGGATGCCATGGAACAGCCTGAAAAGTATAAAGGGCTGATCGTGCGGGTGGCTGGTTACAGTGCCTTCTTTACCGAACTGGATCCCAGCGTGCAGCGGGATATTCTCGAAAGAACCGAACTCGAATTCTAGTTCTGACCATGTTGCCGGGCCGATTTGTCGGCCCGGCAATTTTCAACGGGTCAGGATATTGGAAGTCGTCACCGGTTTGTAAATCATAAATCTGCAGGGGGGAAATTCATGAATATGACTTTGAAAACAGCGCTGCGCATGATCGCCGCGGGTCAGGAAAAAGCCGAAGAAATGGGTGTTCCGGTGTCCATTGCTGTCGTAGATAGTGGTGGCAATCTTGTGGCCCAGCATCGCATGGATAACGCTATGCTAATCAGCCAGTTTCTGTCTCTGAATAAGGCCTACACTTCGGCTGCTACCACTATGCCGACAGACGAACTGGCGAAACATACCCAGCCCGGCGGGCCGTTCTTTGGCGTGCATACCTGCAATGCCGGCAGCGGCATCTGCATCTTTGGCGGCGGCTATCCGATTCGTGATGCCGACGGGATGGTCGGCGGCATCGGGGTGAGTGGCGGTTCGTCCGAACAGGATATGGCGGTTTCCGCCGCCGGACGGGACGCTTATGAGAATCCGACCACATAATCGGAATGATGGTGGGTTTGTGTGTCGATGATGGATTCAAAGCGTTGGCCGGCAGAATTCCGAAAATCGAAGCCAAGATAGTCAAGAAGGTGTAGAGGAGGTTGACGATGAAAGGAAACGAGGTTGCCAGCCAGGTCAACAGTGCTGAACCAGACATGGCCTGTCGAGGCATTGTTTACAGTATGCAACGCTATACTGTTCATGACGGACCGGGCATCAGGACTTCAGTGTTTTTAAAGGGCTGCAATATGTCTTGTGTCTGGTGTTGTAATCCAGAAAGCTGGGCTAAAAGTCCGGAATTAGCCGTTTATCCTCAACGTTGTATCGGTGTCGATAAGTGTGGTTTCTGTATCGACGCTTGTCCTCTTGCGAGCCGGGATATTTTTCAAATTAACGAGCAGGGACTTGTAGCGGGGATAAATCAGGATCTGTGCACCCAGTGTCTGGCCTGTGCCGAAGCGTGTCCGGCAAATGCGCTGGCGATATGGGGGGAAGATAAGAGTGTGGAGCAGGTGGTCCGAGAAGTTTGTAAGGACCGGGAATTTTTTGATGAGACCGGTGGCGGGGTAACCGTCAGTGGTGGAGAATTGTTTATGCAACCCCGGTTTGCGACGGAGTTGTTGAAAGCGTGCAAAAAGGTTGGTTTGCATACCTGTATCGAGACGGCATTGGGTGTGCCCTGGACTTTGGTAGCGCCGGCTTTGCCCTATGTTGATTTTGTGTTGACTGATATCAAGCACATGGACCCTGAAAAACACCTCGAGTATTGCGGGTGTGATCTTCAGATCGTTCTGGAAAATATCCAACGGCTTGGTCAGACAGGGATACAGACCATCCTTCGAATTCCTCTGGTGCCTGGTTATAACGACAGCGACGATAACATACATCAAACGGCACGGTTTATCGCCGAGCAAGGCGGGTTGATCTTGCAGCAGGTTCAAGTGTTGCAGTTTCATGAACTCGGCAAAGCTAAGTATGCCACTCTTGGCAAGGTTTATCCTCTTGAAGAAAGAAGCAAACCGACATCGCAGGAGTATGTAGATCGACTGAAAAAGGCAGTAAGTATACTTCGCAGTTATGACTTGCCGGCCTATATCGGAACTAACGTAAAAATGAATCGGTAAAAATAAAAAAAGCATTACGATAGTATCGTAAATTGTTTGTCTGCTCCGTTTCGGAATAAAATGCGAATAAAATGGGGACAGATTTATTTGTTGCTAATTAGAAAATGGTTTTGTATAAAAACCATATGCCCCGTATCGGTCGACTTGTCATTCCTGATTACCCCCACCATGTGATCCACAGAGGACACAATCGACAAGCGATTTTTGTCCATGATGATGACTACCGTTACTATCTGGACAATCTCTTGGAGTGCAAAGACGAGCTTGGCTGCCGTCTTTATGCGTACTGCCTTATGACCAACCATTATTTATGTTGAGCTCAACATAAGTAATGTTATGTGAAGCCGGAACTTATGTGAAGCTACCCCTCAACTTTCCCCTGACTCTCCCATCATTATCGCCACTCCCCTGGTTTTTCGCCAATAAT
>CAZKQY010000554.1:0-1659 GCA_964555005.1 uncultured Syntrophotalea sp.
GGCCGTGGAAGCCATCCGCGAACTGCTGCGGACCCACCCCGCCATCGACCAAAACTTCTTTTTGGTCAACTTCACCGAATTCAACGCCTCATCCCTCGACATCCTGGTCTACTGCTTCACCAAGACCACGATCTGGGGTGAATACCTCGACGCCCGCCAGGACGTCTGCCTGCAGATCATGGACATCCTCGAAGCCCACGGCATGGAGATCGCCTTTCCGAGCCGCAGCGTCTACCTGCGCGGTGCCGACGAAGAAGTGGCTGTGCCACTGGTGGAACACTGACCGGGCCTACCCAGCCAATGGTTTTCCTATAGCCAACAGGCGCAGGGTGATGGACTATCCAGAGTCGGCAGTGATGAGGGGCAGACGACAGAACCTTGCCCTTACACTTTAAAATCAACCAAAAACAGGTTTCTAACCATGACCCGGATGGCGGCAAAATGTTCGGCGGCGGGATTTAAAGGGAGGGATCTTCAACAACGGTAGGCGGGGCCACCGCAGTCATGGTGCATTCTTCAGCTAAAGCAGCCAACAATCCCTGTGCATCCTCACGGCGGGAGGCGGGATAAGCAATCTCGACCAGCGCCTGGCGATTATCCAGAGTTCGCACAAAGGCCAGGCCGTCGTAACTTTCAAGGATGAAACGCAGATAACCGATCTGCCGGCGCGGCAAACAATAATAGCTCTTTAGCAACGGATTCTCCTGTGCAGAATTTCCCTAGCGACCCATCTCAAGCGCACCAGGCAACGGCTAACGGCGATCCCGCAGAGCCGAGTTGGCAAACCATCGACCCGCAGGAGGTGGACAAACATTTGAGCGCCCCCCTCAACCGTAAACGGGCTCGGCTCTGGGCCTTGGTTCTCGAAGCACGGGGGCTGCCCTGCCATCTCGAACAGCAGGCAGCACGCTGGCTGTTGTGGGTACCGAAGAAGGAACTTACCCGGACTCTCTACGAACTGCAGCATTACGAAATGGAAAACCGGCACTGGCCACCCACTCTGGCGCCGGCGGTGCCCCTTAAAAACAACAGCCTGATCACCCTGTCGCTGCTGGCACTGCTGGGCATCTTTCACAATCTAAGCAGCCTTAACATCCCTGAGTTCCAGAGCCTGAATCGGGCCTGGCTGCAGCTCGGCAACGCCGATGCCGAAGCGATTTGCGCCGGTCAGTGGTGGCGGGCCGTTACCGCCCTGACCCTGCATGCCGACGGTTTGCATCTGCTCGGCAACCTGCTCATCGGCGGTTTTTTTATCGATCGCCTGAACCGTGAACTCGGTAGCGGTCGCGGCTGGGCCCTGGTACTTCTTGCCGGCACCTTGGGCAACCTGATCAACGCCTTGCTGCAACCGGCCAACCACCGCTCCGTCGGCTTATCAACAGCGGTGTTCGGTACCGTCGCCATCCTGGCGGTGCGTAGCGCCCGCCGCCATCGCCACTTTCTGCGGCAACGCTGGCCCCTGCCTCTGGCCGCAGCCCTTGCGCTGCTCGGCCTGCTCGGCAGCGGCGGTGAGCAAACCGATCTCGGTGGTCACCTATGGGGCTTTGTTGCCGGACTGGGCCTCGGTTGGCTAAGCAGCCTGCTCTGGCCTGGCGAACACGGCACTGACCGCTGGAGCAATCTACTGGCGGGGCTAGGCAGCGCAGCCCTGGTTATCGG
>CAZKQY010000555.1:0-4937 GCA_964555005.1 uncultured Syntrophotalea sp.
CCTGAGCTACTCAATTACCAGGCGGTGTTGACTCTTAAGGAGGGCATCAACTGCCTGAGTGTTTCCATCGAAGCAACGGTCGGCGGCGGACCGCAGGCCCTACGAGAAGTAAACCGCTGCCTGAGGAAACTGGCCCCGATTCATGCTGCACTCGCAGCGGACAGATTACGACTGCCACCGGCTAGTCTTTGCCAGCAGTCCTTCCCCGTTTCAGCCACCGCCAAACGTTCGATCATCGATCGAAGAAAGGATATCCAGCTTTGAGAAACTTGATTGAAACCCTCTGCCGGCTACTAGGGACCGGCGAAGACCTGGTTGTGGCTACCATCCTCAGCAGTCGCGGATCGGCCCCACGCACCGCAGGCACCAAAATGATCATTCGCGCTAATGGCGACATCTTCGGCACCATCGGCGGCGGACTGATCGAGGCCCGTGCTCAGCAGACGGCGCCGGAAATCTATGCCAGCCACCTGTCTCAAAACTACATCTTTGACATGACCGGTGCCCAGGCCGAAACCATGGATATGATCTGCGGCGGCGAGGTCGAAGTCCTGCTGGAACACATTCCAGCCAGCCCGGATAATCAGGCCCTGTTTCAGGCTTGGCACAGGGCTCTACACAATGGCACTGAGTGCCTTCTAGTAACGCCGTTGAAGTGGAGCGATGCCCAAAAATCCCTGCAGCGTTGTCTGCTGCAGGCGAACACCGCCAATAAAAATGCGAACGATCTGCCGCCGGAAGTGGCCGAGGCCCTCTGGCTGCAGAGTAAAAATATCCGCTACCCTCTTATCATTAACCTGCCGCAGGGAACCTTCTACATCGAGCCCTCCGGCATTCCGGCCACCCTCTACCTGTTTGGGGCCGGTCATGTCTGCCGGCCTACCGCTGAACTGGCGACCATGGTCGGTTTTAACACGGTGGTTCTGGATGATCGGGCCGAATTTGCCAACCGGGAACGCTTTCCCCGGGCCAACGAGATTCGAGTCATCCCTTCCTACGACGACTGCATGCTCGACCTGGCCATCGATTCCTATAGCTACCTGGTCATTGTCAGCCGCGGCCACCGTCACGATCAGGATCTGCTGCGCCAGGCCCTGCGCACCAAAGCCGGCTATATCGGCATGATCGGCAGCCGCGGCAAACGAGATAAAATCTACGACAATTTGCTGGCCGAAGGAGTTGCACAACAAGCCATTGATCGCGTCTTTTCCCCCATCGGTCTGGCCATTGAGGCGGAAACCCCGGAGGAAATCGCGGTCAGCATCGTTGGCGAACTGATTCTGGCCCGAGCCCGCAATCAGGCACAACATGACTGAAACAATTGCCGTCATCATACTCTCCGCCGGTTTTTCGAAACGCATGGGTGGTTTCAAACCGTTGCTGCCCCTGGGGGACAAAACCGCCCTGGAAAGGACGATCTGTCTGTTTCAACGGGCTGAGATCGCCCATCTGCAAGTGGTTACCGGACACCGATCTGACGAACTGCAATTTTTATTGCAACAACTCAATATCCACGGAACGCTCAATGAAAACTATCGAGAGGGAATGTTCAGTTCAATACAGTGCGCCATAAGAGCATTACCAGAGCATATCGACGCCTTTTTCCTGCAACCGGTGGACATGCCCCTGGTCCGGGACAATACCCTGCCCCAGTTGTTGCGAGCCCGTAAGGAAAGTGGCCGAGGGATCATTCACCCGCTGTTTTTCGGCAAGCGAGGTCACCCTCCTCTGATCAGCACCCGCTACCGGGAAACCATCCTTAACGGAGACGGAAACGGTGGTCTCAAAGCCCTGCTGCTACCCTATGAGGAAGATATTCTGGAGATTGAAGTGGCCGATGAACATACCATCCTCGATATGGACACCCCCGCTGATTACGACTATCTGTGTCACCGCTGGCGCAACTATCAGTTTCCCTCGCCACGGGAGTGCGCTCACCTGATGATTCACAAATTCTCCTGCGACGAGAGGATCATCGCTCACTGTCGACAAGTAGCGCAGGTGGCTGATCGGTTGGCCAAAGGGGTTAACGCAGCCGGTGGGGATATAAACCGAGAGCTGCTGCAGGCTGCAGCGTTGCTCCACGACTGTCGGCGCAGCCAGCCCCATCACGCCACAGTTGGAGCTGCAGAGCTATGCCAGCTGGGCTTTCCCCAAGTTGCCGAACTGATTGCCCACCATATGGAACTGGTGCCAGAGCCAAATCCGGATCCGAGGGAAAGGGAAATTCTCTACCTGGCCGACAAACTAACCGCCGGCGACCGTTGGGTAACCTTGGAAGAACGATTCGCACCCAGGCTCAAAAGCTTTGCCGGTCAGGCGGGCCCTTTGGCGGCCATGCACCGCCGGCTGGAAGCCGCTAAGCAGATACAGCACAAAGTTGAAGAGCTGACCGGCGCCCCCCTGGAACAACTGCTAAACCCACTGCCATCCTGCGCCGTGAAAGGATAAGACACCATGACCACGCCAAGGCTTGAAGAGGATCACTGCACCCTCTATCTAATCCGCCACGGCGACTGCCGGCGGGATGAGACCAAGCGCTATATTGGCCAAGTGGATTTATCCCTCAACGCCAAAGGGCGCGCCCAGGCCCGAGCCCTGCGTAAACATATGGCAGAAATCCCCTTTCGGCGAGTCTACACCAGTGACCTCAAGCGCTGCCAGGAGACTGCGCGCATCATCGCCGGTCCGCAAGGTAAAAGCATTCGCAGCAAGCCGCTGCTGCGCGAAATCAAACTCGGCTATTGGGATGGCCGCCCCCAGGCCAAAATCCGCCAGTACCACCCCGAGGAGTATCGTCAGCGGGGCGAGAACCTGATCGACTTCCGTCCCCCGGGCGGTGAGAGCTTCGCCGACCTGCAGACCCGGGTAGTACCAGCCTTTCGGGAACTCATCGACGGCGAGCAGGGAGCAGTGGTTCTCGTTGCCCATGCCGGGGTCAACCGGACCATCCTCTGCCACCTGCTAGGGCGCCCCCTTGACCAGCTATTCGATCTTCCGCAGCCCTTTGGCTGCATCAACATCATTGAGCGTCGTGGGACTGAGCTGGAAGTGAAGGCTATCAACCTTCCCGTAGCCCCCCAACCAAAACCCCTTTACAGTCAGGAAATTTTCTCATGAAACATTTAGCGACCCGATGCTTCTGCAGTCTGCTTCTCCTATCTCTCCTGGTAGCTTTCCTGCCCCACACCGCCATAGCCGGCAACCGCATCACCCTGCCTATCTGCGCCGCGATGAGCCTGAAGGATGCCGTAACCGCCCTACAGCAGATTTACCAAGAACAACACCCCGAAATCGGATTGGAGATTAATTTCGCCTCCTCGGGAGCGTTGCAAAAACAGATCGAGCAGGGAGCTCCGGCTGAGGTTTTTCTGTCCGCTGGCCAGAAACAAATGAACGCACTGGAGACCCAGGGCCTGATTGTCAAAGAAAGCCGCTGCGATTTGCTCGGCAATACCCTGGTACTGATTGTAGCCAGAGAAAAACAGCAGCTGATCAAAGGTTTTGGCGACCTGCAAAAACACGCTGAAAGCTTTTCCATTGGCCACCCTGAATCGGTACCGGCAGGCCGGTATGGCAAGCAGACCCTGGTCAGTCTCGGCCTTTGGCAACCCTTGGAGAACCGCCTGGTGTTGGCTAAGAACGTTCGCGCTGTGCTGGCCTACGTCGATTCGGGTAATGTCGACGCCGGTTTAGTCTACCTTACCGACACCCTGAAACTACGCAGCGCGGTGATCGCGGAGGAAGCACCGGTAAAGAGCCATGCCCCCATCATCTACCCCGCAGCCCTGGTTGCAAATGGCAGGCATCCGGCCGAAGCCCAACGGTTTCTCGATTTTCTGCAAAGCGCCGAGGCCGGCAAGGTGTTTGCCAAATACCGTTTCCTGCCGTTGCAGAACCAACCGTAAGCAAGCAGCTACAAAAAGATAATGAGAGCAGCTCCCCAAAGGACAAATTCATGAGCGAACCCATTCTACTGTCTCTGAAGGTGGCTCTGATTGCCGTGACCATCGTTGCGGTGTTGGCTACCCTGTTGGCTCGGGTGCTGGCCAGGCGCACCTTTCCCGGCAAAAACTTGCTCGAATCCTGCATCATCCTGCCCATGGTGCTACCACCTACGGTACTGGGGTACGGCCTGCTGATCCTCCTCGGCAAGCGAGGCCTCCTCGGCCAACTGTTACTTGAAAGCTTCGACTGGCAGATTGTCTTCACCTGGTGGGCAGCCATCATCGCTGCGGCGGTGGTTTCCTTCCCCCTCATGTATCAGAGTGCCAAGGCGGCCTTTGCCAGTGTCGACGCTTCTCTGGAACAAGCCGCCCGCACCCTGGGCAGCAACGAGGGACGAGTCTTTCTACGGGTCACTCTGCCCTTGTCCTATCCCGGCCTACTGGCGGGCCTGGTGCTGTCTTTTGCCCGGGCCCTGGGAGAATTCGGCGCCACCCTGATGGTGGCCGGCAACATCCCCGGCAAAACCCAAACCATTCCCCTGGCCATCTACTTTGCGGTGGAAACCGGCGACAACATCCTGGCCCGCAACCTGGTGTTGGTTATCACCGGCCTGTCCATCACAGCCCTTTTCTGGCTCAATCTCTGGTCACGGAAAAAAATCGATGTTTGGAAACAAGGAGGCAATTCAAGTGCTCAACGCATCCATTCATAAGAAACTGCCCGCTTTCGCCATCGATATCGATCTGCAGTTCGACAACGGAATTTTGGTGTTGTTCGGGCCCTCCGGATCGGGCAAAACAACCATACTCAATTGCCTGGCCGGCCTGCGCAAACCCTCTGGCGGGCGCATCACCCTGGGCGAACGGGTGTTTTTCTGCCAGCAGCAGGGAATCAACGTACCGGCCCGATCCCGACGCATCGGCTATGTTTTTCAAGACTATGCCCTGTTCCCTCATCTGACGGTCAAGGACAACGTACTGTTTGGCCTG
>CAZKQY010000556.1:0-2411 GCA_964555005.1 uncultured Syntrophotalea sp.
ATTGGCTGGTCCCTTTTTGTTTTTAACTGTTCCCCTAATGGTACCCTGCTCCTTAGCGCCTCTTTCCATAATCACTTTTCACAAAAACCATTATTTATAATCAAGTTTCATAGACAATAAACGTTTTTCATGGCATGCTGTATTCGGCCATTGAAACAGGAATTCACAATCATGCTAATTTATAATCAAAAATCACAACCCCTAACTGTTTTTCACGGTTTTCAGGCCTTGGAGAAAGGGGCGTGGCCGGCCGGGTATGCGGCCCTTATCGAGACGCACGGTTTACCGGTTCCGCTGCCCGATCATCTCTGCGCCATAGGCACCAAGCACAAGAGGTATGACCAAGGACGCTGGCATATATTCACCCCCCGCCACAAACCGGATGACACCCTGTATGGACATCTGATCTTCGCACTGAAATATGAAGGCGTTGACCTGGCTATTCTCAATGCCTTGTTCGAAGCCATTAAGCCGCAAGCACTTGAGGAGATCGTTCGCTCCGAGCCAACCGGAGCGTACAGCCGCAGGCTGTGGTTCCTGTGGGAATGGTTGCGCGAGGAGCGGCTCGATATTGCAGACGCCAGCAAAGGGAATTTCGTTCCTCTCATCAATGCTGCCTTGCAGTATCCTGGGCCGGCACGGGACTGTCGCCGACACCGCATCCGCAACAACCTGCCGGGTACGCGGCAGTTCTGCCCGTTGATCAGGAAAACAGTAAAGCTGGAACGCTTCATCGAGATGAATTTATCCGAAAAAGCTGTCCATCATATCGACAGAATCCACGCCGATCTATTAAACAGGGCGGCGAGCTTTCTCCTCCTGAAAGACTCCAGGGCATCCTACACAATAGAGGGAGAAACCCCGCCGCACAACCGGATTGAGCGTTGGGGTAAAATCATCGGCGAAGCTGGGCAGCGCAAATTGAGCACCGGGGAGCTGGAATATTTACAGACGATGGTAATTGCGGATACACGCTTTGTTGAGGCAGGATTTCGCAAGGAAGGCGGCTTTGTCGGTGAGCATGAGCGATCGACAGGCATGCCCATGCCTGATCATATCTCAGCCCGTGCCGAAGACCTGAAGAGCTTATTATCCGGCCTGATGGAAACCTATCAGCTTCTTGGTGAGAGTGATTTCAACACGGTACTTATGGCAACGGCCATTGCCTTTGGTTTCGTCTTTATCCACCCATTTGAAGACGGTAACGGCCGGATTCACCGCTACCTGTTCCACCACGTTCTGGCGGAAAAAGGCTTTGTACCAAAGGGCCTGGTGTTCCCTGTCTCCGCTGTCATTCTGGACCGCATGGAGGACTATCGAAACACGCTTGAGCATTTCTCAAAAGCAAGACTTGATTTGATCGAATGGCGGCCAACAGAAAAAAACAATGTAGAAGTTTTAAATAAAACAATCGACTTATATCGCTATTTTGATGCGACAAAACAGGCCGAGTTTTTTTTCGAATGTGTCGAGGAGACCGTCAATAAAACATTGCCTGAAGAAGTCGAGTACCTGAAGAGGTACGACCTGCTTAACAATTTCATTAAGAATTATATCGATATGCAGGACAACCTGGTTGATTTGCTCATTCGTTTTCTTATCCAAAATGGCGGAAAGCTATCCAAACGGGCACGGGAAAGAGAGTTCGAGAAACTGACCAAGCCGGAAATTCAGGCGATCGAGGAAAAATACGCGGAGATTTTTGGCTGACAGGACGTTGCAAAACAATAAGCACCGGATTTTCGCTCATAACCCGAAGACCATAGGTTAAAATTCTGCCCCGCCACCAAAAACAATCAGAGATCTGTCGAAAGACAGGTCCTTGAAACTGTTGACAAAGTCCCCGCCTGAAGGCGAGGACTTTGTTTTAAGAAAAACTTCAAACATCCATCAGTTATTCAGCACAACCCCTCATTTTTTTGCTATTCCCCGGCTCACCTTCCTCGACGAGCCATCGAATCCATCAAATGCCCCTTCTCAGACAATCACCGACACTTACGCTAATGTCCATCCGGAAACCCTGGATGGACACAATGCAGTTTTCATATGGGTAAAGGGTCGTTTCCGGATGAAAACTACGCTAGTCGCCTTGATTATTCAAAACCGACTGCAGATTACCAACATCCACACCCTGCTGCGTAGCGACCTCACGCAACAGATTGCAAAACCGGGCATATTCCGGATGGTCCGGCAGGTGCACCGCCCGGCGGCGAAACTCCGAGCGGTCGTAAGTACCCCAATTGACCAATTGGCTGAAATATACGGCAAAGCCAAAGCCCTGAGCCAGACCCACAAAATCGGCCATCTGGTGATAGTTGTTCTGCTGCACGACAAAACTCAAGGTAATGGCAATAGGCAGACTGGCCAGAAAGGTCAAATTTTCCAACAGCAGCTCAAAGTCACCACCCCGA
>CAZKQY010000557.1:0-5310 GCA_964555005.1 uncultured Syntrophotalea sp.
GGCCGGCAGGTCAAGCTCCTCGGCGTCGTAGGCCATGCGCACTTCATCCCGAGAGGCAAAGATCTTATCGGTTCCCTTAACCAAGGTCCGTTCGCGAGTCATATAATAAAGACCGAGAATCATATCCTGAGAAGGCACAATGATCGGTTTACCGTTGGCGGGCGACAGAATGTTGTTGGTAGACATCATCAACACCCGGGTCTCGATCTGACTCTCAATGGAGAGAGGCAGATGAACCGCCATCTGGTCACCGTCGAAGTCGGCATTAAAGGCAGTACAAACCAGAGGATGCAGCTGAATAGCCTTACCCTCGATCAGCACCGGCTCAAAAGCCTGAATGCCGAGGCGATGCAGAGTCGGAGCGCGATTGAGCATGACCGGATGTTCACGAATGACCTCTTCGAGCACGTCCCACACCTCGGCCTTCTCTTTTTCCACCATCTTCTTGGCGCTCTTGATAGTGGTGCAATAGCCTTTTTCCTCAAGCTTGTTGTAGATAAAAGGCTTGAACAGCTCAAGGGCCATCTTCTTCGGCAAACCACACTGATGCAGCTTGAGTTCCGGGCCAACGACAATAACTGAACGACCGGAATAGTCAACACGCTTGCCGAGCAGGTTCTGGCGGAAACGGCCGCCCTTGCCCTTGAGCATGTCAGAAAGAGATTTCAAGGGCCGCTTGTTGGGGCCGGTAATGGCCCGTCCACGCCGACCATTATCAAACAAAGCATCGACAGCCTCCTGCAACATACGCTTTTCGTTGCGGATGATGACTTCGGGAGCACGAAGCTCCATAAGGCGCTTGAGGCGGTTGTTGCGATTAATCACCCGACGATAAAGGTCGTTGAGGTCCGAAGTGGCGAAACGACCGCCATCAAGGGGCACCAGCGGACGCAACTCTGGCGGCAGCACCGGCAGGGTTTCGAGGATCATCCATTCCGGACGGTTACCGCTGTTCTTAAACGCCTCGACCACCTTGAGGCGCTTGGCAAACTTCTTGCGCTTCGCCTCACTGGCCGCTTCCTTCATTTCCAGACGCAGGCTGGTGGACAGTTCATCAAGTTCAATTTCAGTGAGAAATTGGCGAATAGCCTCGGCACCCATGTCAGCCACAAACTGGCCAGCATACTCGTCCATAGTTTCGCGATATTTGTCCTCGGTCAGCAACTGGCCAACGGTCAATGGCGTATCACCGGCATCGAGGACTACATAAGCTTCAAAATAGAGAATCCGCTCGAGTTCCTTGAGAGTCATATCGAGCAGAGTGGCAATCCGCGACGGCAAAGACTTAAGGAACCAGATATGGGCAACGGGACAAGCCAGGTCAATATGACCAAGTCGCTCCCGGCGTACCTTGCTGGGAATGACTTCTACGCCGCACTTCTCACAGACAATACCACGGTGCTTCATGCGTTTGTATTTACCGCAATTACACTCGTAATCCTTGGTCGGACCAAAAATCTTGGCGCAGAACAGGCCTTCCCGTTCAGGCTTAAATGTACGATAATTAATAGTTTCCGGCTTTTTTACTTCACCGAATGAACGTTCCCGAATCTTTTCAGGAGAAACCAAAGACAGCCGAATAGCATTGAAGCTGAGAGGATCTTTCGGCCGTTCGAAAAGGCTGAATATATCTTCCAAATCTCACCCTCCTTGTAGGATGACGCTGGGTTTATTCGTGTTCTTCAAGCAGGTCGACGTCGAGACACAAGGACTGTAGCTCCTTGACCAGAACGTTAAACGACTCAGGCAGACCGGCTTCAAGATTTTGCTTACCCTTGACGATGGCTTCATACATGCGAGTCCGTCCGGCTACGTCATCGGACTTGACGGTCAAGAATTCCTGCAGTGCATGAGCGGCACCATAGGCTTCCATGGCCCACACCTCCATCTCACCTAAGCGCTGACCTCCGAACTGAGCCTTACCGCCAAGGGGTTGCTGAGTCACCAGGCTGTAAGGACCGATGCTACGAGCATGGATCTTATCATCAACCAAATGGTGCAATTTGAGTATGTACATGATGCCAACGGTGACCTGCTCCTTGAAGGGGGTACCGCTCTTACCGTCATACAGTGTCATTTGCCCCGAGGCAGAGAAGCCGGAACGAATCATTTCCTGCTTCATCTGCTCTTCCGTCACCCCTTCAAAAACCGGCGAAGCCATGGGCACGCCTTTGGAAAGACGCTGAGCCAGCAAATGAATCTCATCGTTGTCGAGCCCTTGTAAAAAGGTGGTAACATTTTCGTCGTTGTACACCTCTTCGATCTTCTTGCGAAGAGCTTCAGGACCAAACTGCTGATCTATCTGCGCCTGAATCTGCATACCCAGACCGCGAGCAGCTAAGCCAAGATGGGTCTCAAGGATCTGCCCGACATTCATACGGGACGGTACACCAAGGGGATTGAGAACGATCTCAACAGGTGTTCCGTCTTCCATGTAAGGCATATCCTCTTCCGGCAGAATGCGGGACAGAACACCTTTGTTACCGTGTCGGCCAGCCATCTTATCGCCGACAGACAATTTACGCTTGATAGCAATATAGACCTTGACCATCTTGATCACACCGGGCGGCAAATCGTCGCCACGCTTGATCTTCTCGATCTTATTGGAAAAGACCCCTTTGATCAGGTCCTCACGCTCAGCAAGACGGCCAAAAATTTCAGCCACTCGGGATTCAATCTCGGGTTCATCCAGCAGCGAAATATCATTCCAGCGCGACAGGGGAATCTTATCCAGAGCTACGGCAGCTATTGCAGCCCCCTGCTCCAACAGCACCTCACCGGCAGGATCGCTAACTCCCACTGCGGCCTTACGGCCTAAGAGCAGATCGCGCACCTTGCTTTTAGCCGATTCGCGAATGATACGAATTTCGTCGTTCTGGTCCTTAAGCAGCTTGTCGATTTCACTCTTTTCAATATGTTCGGTACGGCTGTCCTTGTCAGATCCCTTACGAGAGAAGACTCGGGCGCCAATAACCACACCTTCAGTACCGGGCGGCAAGCGCAGTGATGTATCCCGCACATCTCCGGCCTTTTCACCAAAGATGGCTCGCAACAGTTTTTCTTCGGGCGAAAGCTGAGTCTCACCCTTGGGGGTAATCTTGCCTACCAGAATATCGCCCGGCTTGACCTCGGCGCCAATACGTACGATTCCACTTTCGTCGAGATCCTTAAGGGCGTCCTCGCCGAGGTTGGGAATATCGTTGGTGATCTCTTCCTTGCCGAGCTTGGTATCTCGCGCCACACACTCCAATTCTTCGATATGTATGGAGGTATAACGATCTTCCTTAACCATTTTTTCGGAGATAAGGATCGAGTCCTCAAAGTTATAACCGCCCCAAGGCATAAATGCGACCAACACATTTTGTCCGAGAGCCAGTTCCCCCCACTGGGTGGAAGGACCATCCGCTATAATATCTCCAGCCTTAACCCGGTCACCCTGACGGATAATCGGCTTTTGATTAAGACAAGTGTTCTGATTGGAACGGGCAAACTTGGTCAGGGTATAGATATCGACCCCGGTACCCGTTTCATCCACTTCACCCTCATCGATTTTCACCACGATACGAGCCGCATCAACACTCTCAACAACGCCCGCATGACGCGCTACAACAGCGGCTCCGGAATCGTGGGCAACGATACGCTCCATGCCAGTACCAACCAGCGGCGAATCAGCACGCAACAGCGGCACAGCCTGACGCTGCATGTTGGATCCCATCAGCGCACGGTTGGCATCATCGTTTTCCAGGAAAGGGATAAGCGACGCGGCAACAGATACCAACTGCTTGGGCGAAACGTCCATCAGACCGATATCATCCCGCGACATGAGCATGAATTCGCCGCTCTTACGGGCGTTGATCAATTCATTGACCAAGCGACCGTTTTCATCGAGAATCGCATTGGCCTGAGCGATGGCATGGCCCTCTTCCTCAAGGGCAGAGAAGTAACGAATATTTTTGCTGGCAACCCCGTTCTCAACAAGACGATAAGGCGTTTCAACAAAACCGTGTTCATTGATACGGGCATAAGTTGACAACGAGGCAATCAGACCGATATTCGGACCTTCCGGAGTCTCAATGGGACAGACTCGTCCGTAATGGGTCGGATGGACGTCCCGAACCTCAAAGCCGGCCCGCTCACGGGTCAAACCACCAGGTCCCAAAGCGGACAAACGCCGTTTATGGGTAATTTCAGACAACGGATTAGTCTGATCCATAAACTGAGACAACTGGGAAGAGCCAAAAAACTCCTTGACCACCGCCGACACCGGCTTGGAATTGATCAAATCATGAGGCATGAGACTGTCGATTTCCTGCAGGCTCATGCGCTCCTTGATCGCCCGCTCCATACGTACCAGACCGACGCGATACTGATTTTCCAACAATTCGCCCACAGCACGCACCCGACGATTACCGAGATGATCAATGTCATCGATATGGCCTTTGCCGTTGCGCAGGTCGATGAGATAGCGTACCACCTCAAGGATGTCCTCTTTGGTCAGCGTCGTATGTTCCGCAGCAACATCAAGGCCGAGCTTATAATTCAACTTGATCCGACCGACAGCAGAAAGATCATAACGCTCAGGGACAAAAAACAGTCCCTCAAAGAGTGCCGTGGCACTCTTAATGGTCGGCGGATCACCGGGCCGCAAGCGACGATATATCTCAATACGAGCATCATCCGCCGTGGCCACCTTGTCGATCAGCAGTGTTTCTCGCAAATATGGGCCGACAAAGATGTTGTCGATGTACAACACGTTAAATTCACTGATACCGCGACTGCGCAGTTCAGCCAATTTGTCGACACTGATTTCTTCGTTGCACTCAACAAGAATTTCACCGGTGGCGGTATCGACGATATCGACCGCGGAAATCTTTCCGGCCACTTCTTCTTCAAGAATTTGAACCAGGTCAATCTTGTGTTCTGCAAGCTTACGAATGGAGGCCTTGGTAAACTTTCGGTTAGCCTTGACCAGCACCTCGCCATTTTCCGCAACAATGTCGCTGCTGGCCCGTTGACCGGGAAGCAACTCGAGATTGACGCGTTTTTTATAGCCATCCTCGGCAAAGACTATGGTCTCTACATCGTAAAAATAATTAAGCAGCTCCTCAGCCGTATAATCAAGGGCTTTGAGCAGCACCGTAGCGGGCAGTTTGCGCCGCCGGTCAATACGCACGTAAAGAAAATCTTTGTGATCAAAATCAAAATCGAGCCAAGATCCCCGATAGGGAATAACGCGCGCGTTATACAAGATCTTGCCGCTCGAATGTGTTTTGCCTTTATCGTGATCAAAAAAGACCCCGGGAGAACGAT
>CAZKQY010000558.1:0-7188 GCA_964555005.1 uncultured Syntrophotalea sp.
CTCGCCAGCGTTTAGAGAAGGAATTGCTGCTGGTTGTTTTGGAGAATGAAGACGGCAACATTGTGCGGAGCGCCGAAGTTTTGGGCGTCAGTCGTCCGACCCTTTACGATCTGTTGAAGAAGCATGGGCTGCAAGGGGCTTGATGTGCGGTTTGTAATACTTGAGGCGTAAGGCGTAAGGCGTAAGGCGTAATGGATTCAATCAGTTGGCAAAAATTGTTTTGCGGGGTTTTCAAGTTTTTTTATTGATATCTGATTGAAAGGGAATCTGCCCATGTGTGTACAACAGATCGCCAGCATTGGTATTGTCACCGTCTCTGATCGGGCCAGCCGCGGTGAGTACGAGGACCGCGGCGGACCGGCGATTGCTGATTATCTGCGGCAGGTGCTTACGTCGGACTACCGGGAGGTGCTGCGGGTGATCCCCGATGAATTGACGATTATCGAGGAAACGTTGAGCGAGCTGTGCGATGAACAGCATTGTTGCCTGGTGATCACCACCGGCGGCACCGGTCCGGCCGTAAGGGATATTACGCCCGAGGCCACTGAAACAGTGTGCGATAAGCTGATGCCCGGTTTCGGCGAGTTGATGCGCAAGGTGTCCTTGGAGAAGGTTCCGACCGCTATTTTATCCCGTCAGACCGCCGGCATTCGCGGCTGTTCGTTGATCGTTAATCTGCCGGGCCAGCCCAAGGCTATTGCCGAATGCCTTGATGCGGTGTTTCCGGCTATTCCCTATTGCATCGATTTGCTCGGCGGGCCCTATTTGCAGACCGATGAAAAGCGCCTGAAAGCCTTTCGACCGGCATCTGCAGTCAAAGCTGGTAATTGATGGTGGCGTCGCAAAAAATCTGTCTTATGGCGTTACGATGTTTTTTCGGGACCTCGACATAGGAGATGGTTGCCTGCCCCCTTGAAAAAACACCAAGTCTTCAAACTTCAAATTCTTCTTGTTCACAGAAGGCACTAAAAATAATCATTCCATTAATTCGCCATTTTCCGTGTATTCCGTGGACAAATTATGCTTAAAGCTTTTGCGAATGCGTCTTGACTTGGTCCCCTTGCCGGATAGTGCTGGTAACGCTGTTGACTGCTGAGGTACACTGTCGCCCGCGCAAGGCGTTAGATGCTTGCAGAGGGTGATTGCTGGTTGCTGGTTGCTGTTACGAATTATCATATATGGATGTAAGAAATGACTCAATATGAACTGTTTGCCCCCGCTCCTAAGGGTCTTGAGCCTTTACTGGCCGAGGAACTGCGTGCTCTGGGCGCTCTGGAGATCTCTGAAACTCGGGCCGGGGTCGCTTTTGCCGGCGATCTTGCACTAGCATACCGGGTCTGCCTCTGGTCCCGATTGGCTAGTCGGGTGTTGCTGACGGTGGCCCGGTTTGCCGCAACGAGTCCGGAGGAGCTTTACGCGGCAGCGTTGCTTCTGCCCTGGGAGGAGCATCTGGCTGCCGAGAGTACCCTGGCAGTTTCTTGTCAAGCGGTTCGATCACAGATCACTCACTCCCAGTATGCGGCTCTTAAGCTTAAGGACGCCATTGTCGACCATTTTCGTGAAAGTGGCGGTACGCGGCCTTCCGTCGATGTGGAGCGTCCCGATGTGCGGTTTAATCTGCACCTGGATAAGGATCAGGCGAGTCTCAGCATCGATCTGTCGGGAGAGAGCCTGCATCGAAGGGGTTATCGCACTGAAGGGGTGTTGGCGCCGCTGAAGGAGAATTTGGCAGCGGCCATTCTGCTTCGTGCCGGTTGGCCGCAGATCGCCGCTGAGGGCGGCTCGCTGTTCGACCCGGTGTGCGGTTCCGGTACTCTGCTGATTGAGGGGGCGCTGATGGCCGCCGATATCGCCCCCGGTTTGCAGCGTTCGTATTTCGGCTTTGAGGGCTGGAAGGGTCATCAGCCCGATATCTGGCGGGAGCTTCTGCAGGAGGCCCGGGAACGGCGCAAGGTGGGCCTGGCCCAACTGCCGCTGATTGCCGGCCGGGATCTGGACTCCAAGGCTGTGCGTGCCGCGCATCTCAATGCCGACGGGGCCGGGCTTGGTGGACTGCTGCATTTCGCCACCGCTGATCTGGCGGAACTACAACCGCCGGAGAATATGGAAGAGCGGCCGGGGCTGTTGATCGCCAACCCGCCTTATGGCGAACGTCTTGGTGAGCGGGACGAACTGGTGCATCTATACGGCTGCCTTGGTGAAAACCTGCGCCGTCATTTCGTCGGTTGGAAAGCCGCCATTTTTACCGGTAACCCCGACTTGGCCAAAGAATTAGCTATTCGCGCTCGGCGTAAACATAATCTCTATAATGGGGCTCTGCAGTGTCAGTTGCTCCACTTTGATATCGAAGAGCGCTGGTTCTTCGGCGCTCAAAAGGATCAACGGCCGGCCAAGCCGGCTGCCCCTTTAAGCGACGGGGCCATAATGTTTGCCAATCGTATTAAGAAGAATCTGCGCCAGGTTGGACGTTGGGCCAAAAAGAACGACATTTCCTGTTACCGTCTTTATGATGCTGATATGCCTGAGTATGCGGTGGCCGTTGATCTCTACGGGTCCTGGGTGCATGTTCAGGAGTACCAGGCACCCGATACCGTCGATGCCGATATGGCCCGGCAGCGCCTTAAGGAAGCTATGGCCGTTCTGCCAGAAGCCTTGGCGGTGACGCCGGAGCAGATCTTTCTCAAGGTGCGTAGCCGCCAGTCGGGCCCTTCTCAGTATCGTAAGTTGCAGGAACAGAAGCAGTTTCATGAGGTGGTGGAGGGTAATTGCCTTTTTTGGGTCAACTTTACCGACTATCTCGATACCGGTCTTTTTCTCGATCATCGGCCGACTCGGCAACTGGTGCAGCAACTGGCCGCCGGTAAGCGGTTTCTCAACCTGTTTGCCTATACCGGCAGTGCCACGGTGCATGCCTTAAAAGGCGGCGCTGCGTCGTCCCTGACCGTCGACATGTCTCGCACCTATCTTGACTGGGCTCAGCGTAACCTGGCTTTGAACGGTTTTTCCTTGGACGATCGCCATCGCCTTCTACAGGCCGATTGTCTGGCCTGGTTGGAACAGGCCGAGGGGCGTTTTGATCTGATCTTTCTCGACCCGCCCAGTTTTTCTAATTCCAAATCGATGACCGGAACTTTCGACGTACAACGGGATCATGTCGCCCTGTTGCGCCAGGCCCTGGGGCTTTTGGCCGAAGGCGGGGTGCTGCTCTTTTCCAACAATCTCCGGCGTTTTAAACTCGACCGCGAGGCCCTGGCCGACCTGGAGATCGAAGATTTAACCGCCGCTACCATTCCCCGGGATTTTGCCCGTAATCCACGGATTCACAACTGTTGGAAAATCTCGCGCAAACAGAATTTGTAAGGTTTGATCGGTGGGTAGCGGGTCATACGGGGCCTACGAAAAACGGTTTTGATTGAGAATGTTCGGGGGCTGAAGATGCATCGTTTGGGTATTTTGATTCTGTTGATATTGCTGGCCGTCTTTCTTCTGGCTGGCTGTCCACAGTCTAACGAGCAGTCGATTGACGATCGCTCCGGGTTGCTGACCTCATCGGAACGGCAGCGAGTTGTTGGTTTTCAGTACAGCCTGTTGCAGGATCTTGATATCGAATTCAAAGTGGTGGTTTTGGAAAAGGCCGCTGCCGACCTCGACCGAAAGGCTCTGCAACTCTTTGAGGATTATCGGGTCGGGCGGCAAACACGCAGTGCCCGTGGTCTTTTGCTGGTGATCGATCCGATAGGACATCAACTGCGGCTGGAGGTCGGTTACGATCTGGAAGGGTTGTATCCCGATGGCTTTGTCGGCTATGTTGAAAACCAGCAGATGGCGCCCTTTTTTCAGGCCGGTCGGGTCGGAGCCGGGATTGAAGCGACGGTAGAATTGTTGATTGGTCGGGCCGCAGGGATTGGCGCGGCGGATGGGGTTGCCGGGGGCACTTCTCTGGCCCATCTTTCCGGAGGGGGCGGTGCCCGCATCGACGTTCAACTGGGTAGTGGTGTTTCGGAAAAACAGCGGCTGGTAGATAGTGAACCTTTTGCCGCAGCGGATTCTGCCGAAGAAACTTTACGACGCTATATGAAAGTGCTGCAGGGGCACATTAAAGACCCGGACCTTGGCCTCTATACACCGCAAACCCGCGAGTTCTTTCGCAACTGGCTGGTGACTGACGCACAGCAGGATAATGAATTACGTGAGCTGCAAAGGAGCATCGATCAGAGTCGACTGGTGGTTGACGGCGACTTGGCGGTCGTGTGTTTTCCCATCACACAGCGGCTTACCTCTCCTTACTTGCTGCGGCGCGACGCGACGGGCTGGATGCTCGATTTCGCCGCCATGAGCCGACTGATCGGTTTTAATCACCGTAATCAGTGGTTTTTTCGTAGTACCGGCCATGAGTTTATGTTTGCCTTTGCCGATGTGCAGTTCGATCGCAACGGTTTTCCCCTGGAAAAGCCGTAAGGCGTAAGGCGTGATGGGTTAAAACCTCTTACGACTTACGTATTACGGTTTTATGGCATTATGGTTTTAAAAGGTGTTCAAACAGGATCTTGCAGCCGATACCGATGAGGATCAGGCCACCCAGGACTTCGACTTTCCGGCCCCACAGGGAGCCGATGCGTCGTCCCAGGAGCATGCCGATCAGGGTCAGCAACCCGGCAACCAGGCCGATCACCGCCGCTGGACGCCAAATGGAAACACCTAGCATGCCGAGGGAAAGGCCGACCGCCAAGGCATCGATGCTGGTTGCCACCGAGAGCACTACCAGCGACAGGCCGCGGGTCGGATCACCGGTTTTCCGTTGTTCTTCATCCTTGAGGGCTTCATGAATCATCTTGCTGCCGACAAAGGCCAGCAGGCCGAAAGCCAGCCAGTGATCAAAGGCGGCCAACTGCTTTTGTACGGTGATGCCGGCCAGCCAGCCGATGACCGGCATTAAGGCCTGGAACAGGCCGAAATGAAAGCCGAGACGAAAGAAATGACGACCGGTCAGGGGGGCTACCGTCAGACTGACGCCGATGGCTACGGCAAAGGCATCCATGGCCAGGGCCAGGGCAATACCGAGCAGAGTGATGAAGTCCATGGGGTTCCTTCTATAAAGCTGCTGGCTGAAGGGCTGTTTTTGTCTGGTTTGGTCGGTGTACCAGCCGGGGGTTCAACTGTCAATGTTAAAGCATCCTTGTTAGTATGGTACGTTTCAAATTAGCATATGCGGGAATAAGGGACTGGATGCGTGACGCCTAATGGGTAGGGTGAAACTCCATTCCGACTTACGTATTACGATATATTGTAAGAAAGGATAATCTCCATGAAATTTTATCTGACATGGCTGCTATTGATTTTCTGGGCTAGTGCTGCTTTCGCTTTTCCTCAAGAGGCTTGCGGGGAGAAACGCTGCATTGACTGCCATAGCCTCACGAAAGAGGAAGCTGGATTTCTGCTCGGCAGTGGTGCAGACCGGGTGTTGAAAGTAGAGCAGGCTGAAATGCCCGGAGTATGGGCGGTGGAAATTGAAAAGGGCGGGCGTAAATATCCCGTGTATATCAATTACAGTAAAAGCCACCTGATTCAGGGTCAGGTGTTACGCCTTAAGGACGGTGAGAATTTGACCAAGTTGCGGATGGCTTCCCTTAATCGGGTCGATGTCTCCAGTATCCCCCTGGCGGATGCTCTGATCGTTGGTGATCCGCAGGCCAAAAAAAAGGTCATCGTCTTTACCGACCCCCAGTGCCATTTTTGCGCCAAGCTGCATGGTGAATTACCGGAGGTCGTCGCTCGAGATCCCGATATCGCTTTTTATATCAAGCTGCTGCCCCTCGCTATGCATTCTGATGCTTATAGTATCGCCAAGAGTGTTGTTTGTAATCGTTCCCTGGAAATGCTGGAGGATAGCTTTGTCGGCAAGGCGGTACCGCCTCCCTTGTGTCGCGCCGAGGCGGTGGATGAAACTATTGCGCTGGCCCGCAAGTTGGGGATCCATTCGACGCCCACCTTGGTGCTGCCTGATGGCCGGCCTTTTTCAGGTTATAAAACCGCCGCCCAGCTTTTGCAATTGCTCGATTCCAGGGCGATCATTTCTTCTGTAGCACCCGTCAAACGTTGATATTGGCTTGCCTTGCAGGCCGGTTTTTGTTAAAAGATAGGTTCAACATACTATTCGGAGGGGCAAATATGGGTTTGATGGAAGGTAAACGCGGAATTATCTTTGGCGTTGCCAATGACATGAGTATCGCTTGGGGGATTGCCAAACAGTTGAGGGCCGCTGGTGCTACGCTGGCCTTTACCTATCTTAGCGAGGCTTTGGAAAAGCGGGTTCGGCCTTTGGCCGCGAGTCTCGATTCTGAAATGGTCCTGCCCTGCGATTTAGCTAAAGATGAAGATATTGAGGCGGTTTTCAAGACTATTGGAGAGGAGTGGGGCGAGATCGACTTCGTTGTTCATGCCGTAGCTTATGCCAATCGTGAAGATCTCAAAAATCCTTTTAGTCAGACCAGCCGTGAAGGTTTCGCCCTGGCCATGAATATCAGCGCTTATTCCCTGGTGGCCGTGAGCCGTGCTGCGGCACCGCTGATGAAGAACGGTGGCAGCATCGTCACCATGACCTACCTCGGGTCTCAACGGGCTGTTCCCAACTATAATGTTATGGGCGTGGCCAAGGCGGCCCTTGAGTCATCGACTCGATACTTGGCCGCCGAGTTGGGTGAACAGGGCATTCGGGTCAACGCCATCTCTGCCGGCCCGATCAAGACCCTGGCGGCTTCGGCGGTTGGCAAATTTAAAGAAAAGCTCAAGGTTATGGACGAGCGCGCACCTCTGCGTCGTACCGTCACTCAGAACGAAGTGGGCAAAGCGGCCCTTTATCTGCTCTCCGACCTGTCCAGCGGCGTCACCGGCGATATCCATTTTGTCGATGCCGGGTTTAATTTCGTCGTAGGCTGATCGACAAGATTTTTCATAACAGTTAAAAGGGCCCAGCCGGGTCCTTTTTTTTATCTTATTGGTGCAATCGTTTGATACATGGCAATCTCACCGGACTGAAAACCAACCAGATCAAGGCGCTGGAGCGCATCTACCGTCGTCGCATACCGCCGTCGCAGATCATAACCAGCGAACTGGCCCGTTATTTGACCGAGATCTCCAGTGAGATTCGGCGGCAGGTGGGGCTGATTATTGATCGATCCGGGGTGGTCA
>CAZKQY010000559.1:0-3710 GCA_964555005.1 uncultured Syntrophotalea sp.
AGCCCCGAGGAGTTGCTCAAGGCGCTCGATGCCGACGAGTCGGCCTGATGTTTATTCTTGTTACCCCGCAGCAGTTCCTGCGTCAGGCACGTAAGTTTCTGCGCAAACATCCGGACCTGAAGCCGCGTTTGGCCCAAGTGCTGTCCGACCTGCAGCAAGATCCCTTTCAACCCCACCTGAAGCTTCATCCACTGACTGGCAAGCTCGCGGGTTGCCATGCCGTCAGCCTGACCTACGGATACCGCATCACCCTGACACTGATCATTTCCCACCAGGAGATCGTGCTTCTCGATATCGGCAGTCACGACGAAGTTTACCGCTGATCGGCACCCTTTGTTCCCGGGTCGGACCAAGGCAACTTATTGATTCTTCGATAAAATGCTCGAAAATTACCCACAAAAACGGGCTTATAAACCCCTTTTCAGGGTCAAAATTGCGGGTTTAAGAGGCTCTTTGTTACACGCACCTTCCTCAACGACCTTTTCAATTGGAATGAAGGGGATATATGAAAATATGCCCGAAATGTGGATTCGAAAATGAACTGGCCACCCCGGCCTGTCTGAAGTGCGGCGTGATTTTCGCCAAAGTCGAGCAAGCCAGATCAAACGATCGGAACGCCTTACAAAAAGAATCAGCCATCAACCAGAAAATTGAAAAGGTGATGACAGGGAATCTCCCCGTGAACGAAGGGTTGTATCTCCTGGAAAAGGAAGCCCTGCGCGACAGAGATTCCTTGCGCGGACAGATATTCTAAAAGAACACCCCTTAGCCGGTCGCCGGGTTCCAAAGGTGCCCCTTTCTTCTATTCGACTTCTTCGGGTGGAAGAATCTGCCTGAAATGACGCACCGTCAGAACGGTGATCTCATCGGTTCGCAACCGGTAAACAATCCGATAATTTCCAAACACGATTTCCCTCAGGGCCGTTCGCTTGATCTCGGGAAGATGCCGGCCACTTTCCGGAAAGGTGATCAGCTTCCCGACCTTTAGAAATACCGAATCCACCCACTTTTCGGCAGCTGAGGGATTGTCCCGGGCAATGTATTCGGCAATTTCTCCGACCCGCTCCAGGGCCAAAGGCGACCAGGTGATGTTCATTTCTTGAGGCGCTGCTGGATGATCTTATGCGCCTCATCATGACTGATGCCCTTTCCCTCTTCTATTTGCCGCTCAGCCTGCTGGATATCTTCGAGGAGTTCCAGCCGTTCCATCAGGGCTTCGTACTCCGCAACATCCAAAAGGACCGCAGCGCTCCTGCCGTGCTGAGTAATGACCAGAGGCCGGCGGGTCTGGTGGACCTGTTGAATGCAGTTTCCGACATTGGCCCGGAATTCGGAGAGGGGCTTGATATCCTGATCGAGTTGTAATCGTTGCATAGCGCACTCCATTTTGTACGGAATTTGATATTGAAAATTGTACGCCCATTTTCCAGATCAGGCAATAGTCTGTAATGCCCGTCATCCTGTTTTTCCCATGCCACAGAATGAGCAGGTCACCGACCCCAGGGATTGAGGGACGCTCTAAAATAGCTAAATAGGGCAAGTAGCCGTGGGCCCAAAGGGGACGTTGGGCCCAAAGGGGACGTTGTCAAGTTGTCAATTAGCCCTCCTGGGAGGGGCGGCAAAAAGGGACGTTGCTTACTTATCGATTTAGTGGAAATAACTTTGTATATTCGCCTCTATGCCGCGAAAAGCCAGAATCGATATTCCGGGATTGCTGCAGCATGTCATTGTGCGAGGGATCGAAAAGCAAAAAATATTCCTCGACGACCATGATCGCAGCCTGTTTGTAAACCGGTTCTCCTCTCTGCTCGAGGAGACCGGCACCGATTGTTTCGCCTGGGCGTTATTGGGAAACCACCTCCACGCCCTTCTGCGCTGCAACCGGACGGCGCTTTCCGTCTTCATGAGACGCCTTCTGACAGGCTATGCTGTGAATTTCAACCATCGCCACAAGCGTAGCGGTCATCTTTTCCAGAATCGATACAAATCAATTATTTGCAAGGAAGATACCTATCTGCTCGAGCTTATCCGCTACATTCACCTCAATCCCTTGCGCGCCGAGGTTGTTCCCGACCTGGCGACTCTCGATAATTATCCCTGGAGTGGCCATGCCGTTTTGATGGGAAGGCGAAAACTTCCCGGCCAGGTGATTGACGAGGTATTGCTGCGTTTCGGGAAGGGACTGTCGTCGAGCCGTCAACAATACCGGCGGTTTATCGCCGACGGGGTAGAACAAGGCAGGCGACCCGAGTTGGTTGGCGGCGGATTTCGCCGGAGCCGAAAAGCAGGTGGCGACCAAGACGAGTGCTCGAACTTTGATGATCGCGTGCTTGGGAGTGGTGAATTTGTAGAAAGGCTGCGGCAAGAAGCGGATGTTCGCCCGGTACTGCCGCCAAGGGTATCCTTGTCCGACATTCGGAACCTCGTATGCGAGCAGTTTGATGTGTCCCCGGATGCAATTCTTCGGCGAACCAGGGGTGGTCCGGTATCCGCGGCCAGAGCGGTCTTCTGCTACACGGCAGTTCGTTTGGCGGGTATGGTGGGCGCCGAGGTTGGGCAATGCCTTTCCATGGGGTCCTCTGCAGTGAGTCGTGCGGTAAATCGGGGGGAGTTGATTTTACAAGAAAATCCGAGTCTCAAAAAGAGTTTAGAGGAATCCTTGCGCAATGGGTGGACAGACAGCCAAAAAGGATCTTAAGTCACTAAAGCAGCAGCGTCCCCTTGCCCCCTAGCCCCTAAAGGCTGGATTTTGAGGGTTTTCTGAGATTTGCTGGCCGTAGAGCGAGACCCGAATGGAGATTTTTTCTTGGTCAGCTTAATGAATAGGTGGTAAATTAGCAGGCGAGGGCGAGGGCGCGGACGCTGGCACCACAGGGCGCCGATTTCAGGCGTTTGTAACGCCAATCCTGGAAAATAATTTTATATTAACTCAGTAGCTTAACTATCAACTAACGCAGGAACAGCCGATAACGGTGTTCCGCTCGGGCAGCACGTCTACACATCGATCCTCACCGCCGAGGGAAGGATGGGATCAGCTCGATGATAACACGCAGGGGAGCAATCACAGTCCTGTTGTTGATGTGGCTGTTTGGCGGGGGTGTCTGCCGTGCGGATCCGGTGGTGCCGGGTCTGACCGGAGCGGAGCGGCATTGGCTGACGCAACATCCCACCGTACGGGTCGCCATCGATCCAGACTACGCCCCCTATGAGTTTCGCGACACGCCGGGAGATCATCGTGGTATGTCCGCCGACTATCTTCGGTTGTTGGGCCAACGCCTGGACCTGGAGTTTGTGTTGGTGCCCACTGCCAAGTGGCGAGAGTCGCAGGAAAAGGGTTTCGCCGGGGAGGTCGACCTGTTGCCGCTGCTGGTACGTACCGCCGAGCGGCAGCAGCATCTGCACTTTACCAAGCCCTATATTACCTCGCGCCAGTACATCATTGTTCGCACCCAACGCCAGGATATCCAGAACGAGACCGACCTGATCGGCTGCCGCGTTGCCCTGCCCGCTGATTATGCGGTGATCGACCACCTGCATCAGGTGGTGCCGCAGGCCAAGGTCGTCGAGGTGGCAGACGTCGCCAGTGCCTTGCAGCAGGTGTCGCTGGGTGAAGCGGATGCCACCATCCTCAGCATCGGCGTTGCAGGCTATTGGCTGGAACACACCGAGATCAGCAACCTGCGGGTGGCCAACGCCTTCGGCCAGGCCAG
>CAZKQY010000560.1:0-6059 GCA_964555005.1 uncultured Syntrophotalea sp.
TTGTTTGAGGGCAAGTCACCTCAATTTATGCTGCCTCAATAGTTGCTATCCGCCCCCAATCCAAATGTGTGGTTTGAGAGGTGCTGAATAGTTACAAACTCAAGAAATCTTAACATCAAAATCGAACTCGAAAGAGGCGTAACAACCATAAAAACAGTTGGAGACAAGCTGCACTTGAGCTTTGCCGGGGAGAAGGTTTCAACCCTGGCCTTTGACAAAGTGATCGTTGCAACAGGCGGCTCCCCCCGTCAGGCCGGCTTGCTATGGCTGGAAAAGTTGGGCCACAAAATCGCCGATCCTGTGCCCTCCTTATTTACCTTCAAGATGCCGGATGAAGCAATCACCGGGTTGATGGGCATCGTGGTGGACCACGCCCTGGTGAGCATTCAGGGGACCAAACTTAAGTCCGAAGGCCCCTTGCTGATCACCCATTGGGGCATGAGCGGCCCGGTGATTTTAAAACTGTCCGCTCTTGGCGCGCGATTGCTGAGTGAAAAACACTACAACTTTAAGATTCAGATAAACTGGACGAATGTACGCAACCAGGAGTTGGTCGTGGCTGAGTTAAAAAGGATTGGTGTTGCGTCTCCGAAAAAACTCTTATCCAATGTCAGGCCCCATGCTCTACCCGAAAGGTTATGGAGTTACCTCCTTGGAAAAAGCAACCTAAGGCCGGATAAAAAATGGTATGAGCTGGGAAAATTCGGCTTAAACAAGCTAGCCGACCTGCTTACCAATGATGCTTATTCAGTAAATGGGCAGACCCAATTCCGGGAGGAATTCGTCACCTGTGGCGGAGTTAGCCTGGAGAGCATTGACTTTAAAACAATGCAGAGCAAGGTATGTAAAAATCTCTATTTTGCCGGTGAAGTTATGGACATTGACGGTATTACCGGGGGGTATAATTTGCAAGCCGCCTGGACAACCGCTTTTATCGCGGCTAAATTGTGTTGAGAACCCTTTTTTGAACAATCAAACTGTGCTGGAAAACAAAACAGCTCCCCTGAATTTAGCCCTCTGCAGGGAATGCGGCGGCCGTTGCTGTCAGGCAAGCCCCGGTATCTGGATCGACCCGGAGCGATTTTTTGCCATCTTTTTCGCAGGGCAACGTTTAACGATCGAGCAGTTGCGCAATAAATTGCCTGCATTGGATTTGGTATTGTGGGAAAAAACCGACGTTCCGATGCCCGCCCCCCGCTCATTGAGATCTGGATGCGCCTTTCTCGGTGCTGATGGCTGTCGTTTCACAATCGCCGAACGTCCTTGCCAATGTCTGGCGCTGACTCCTGACCACAAGACCCTGGATCAAAAACAAGGCTGCCTCTGCACGCTACCGGAGGAGTTCAGCCGAGATATGGCCAGGCAGTGCTGGCAGAAATATTGGCAGACATTTTAAACCATATTCTACAGACACGATAGGCTTCGACAAAAAGCAGAAATGAACAGCCTACAGACACTTTTCTCTGCCGCTTAATCCATGGAGGCCTTGATGTTTCGTAACTTTTTGAACGATTTTATTCTCGCCCCTTGGCGCCTTGACGTTGCACCTCACGGGAAAGACCTTTGGCAGTCGGGGTTTTTTGGATCCACATGGCGATCCTGCTGGTGGGATTTTTAATATACAGAACAGTACGGAAAAAATAGATAGAGCCCAAGAAACAGTATTGGACAAGGGGCCGCAAATCAGATAAGAATACCCGTTTTATTATCCAAGTCATCAAAGGAGATACATCATGGCCAAAGCAAGCGCTCGGCACATTCTGGTGCCTACCGAAGAAGAATGCCTTACCCTGAAAACCCAGATCGAAGGGGGTGAAGACTTCGCTGCCGTCGCCAAACAGCACTCTAAATGCCCCTCGGGAAAACAGGGCGGCGGTCTGGGTGAGTTTCGCCCTGGTCAGATGGTCAAAGAATTTGACGACGTGGTTTTCTCCGGTGAAGTCGGCAAGGTCCTCGGCCCGGTCAAGACCCAGTTTGGTTACCACCTGATCGAAATCACCAACCGCGTGGACTGAAAAAACAGCTTGTCAAACCAGCCGAGCGGGTGATACCCGCTCGGCTGATTAACGAACCGCCTCTCCTGGAATAAGACGATAGTACCTCCTGCTTGACTCTGCCTTACCCCTTTCACAAGTGAGTAAAATGAATTCTCAACTAATGGCCATGTTCGATAGCCTGCAAGGCGAGGTGTTCTTTTATATCGAAGATGGACCCCTCAAACACAAGCTCATTGAACGCTACCTGGAAGAAGAGGAATCACAGGGTGACATCCTCGACTTCGAGCTCGATGCGGCGCTAGGAATAAAAGGGAAAGAGGGCGCTGCAGAGCCGAAAATCGAAGGTCGACTGGAAAGGGGGGATTTTCTCTATCAGACCCTGTTTGCGATTAAGGATTTCACTACCGATGAAATAATCGAACTTGTGGAGCAACTGAAGACGCACTGTTCCACCCCTTCCAAACCGAAGGCGCGACCCGACCGTAACATCCTGCGCAAGAAAAACGGCAGCGGATGGCTAGGCATCTCCGCAGCCGCCAACGCACTGGGTCTCTCTCAGCGGGACCTGAAGTCCCTGATCCCCTGCAGCAAAATACGCATAGCGGAACAAAACGATGACAAGGTCATTGAGGAATACTACTGGGAAAAAGACCTGATCGGCAGGTTCGCAAATATAGAAGCGGCGCACAAAGAGGGCCGCGAAGCCACTCGAGAGGATGTGACCTGCATCGCCGCATGGTGCTGCGACGGCGACCGGCAGTGGGCCCGGGACCTTATCTGCGAATTTTTAAAACAGCGCTATCCCGAGGAAAATCCTACACGAGAATAAAGACAACCAACCGTGTGCGGTTGTGGGCCGCATCGACCCGAAGATCAATAGATCTTGCGCCGGGAAAAGGTCGAACCGAGCACATTGAAGGTGTTCTCGACGATAAACAGGGCATAGCCATCGATGGTAAAAACGATCTCTTCCAAACGTTTGAGCTGAATATTGTCGATCACCACCATCAGCACGGTCTTCTCCTTTCGGCGATAGGCCCCGACGGCGGGTAACAGGGTGGCACCGATTTTCAGATGTTTCATCACCCGATCGGCAATTTCGTCTGGCTTATCGGATACAATGAAGGCCAGCTTACGCTGACTAAACATGGAAAGAACGTAGTCAACGGCTGACGAACAGACAAACATAGCGATCATCGAAGCAATCACCAGATCATTTTCAAGGCTTATGAAACTGACCGAAAACAACAGCAGGTTGAATACAAAATAAACCTTTCCGAGACCGATATTGTATTTCTGGTTGAGTATCACCGCCACGACATCCAACCCGCCGTTGGAACCGAGGGAGCGCAATACCACCCCGACCCCGGCACCGAGCATTACTCCGAACACCAGCGCTGCGTAGAGCTGGTTGCCAATCTGAATCTGGAAACCGACCAACTGGTAAAAAGCCGAAATCAGACCCATCGCCAGGGCGCTGTACCAGAGAAAGCGGCGCGATATAAAGATATATCCGAGAATAAACATCGGCACGTTGAGCAACAGATACAGCTGGCCGGGATTCAGAAAATTGGTTTTGTAGTAGATCAACGTGCCGACGCCGAACAGACCGCCGGGCACGAAGTTGTGAGGGATGCCGACCGCCTTTAAGGCCATCGCCTGAATAAGAGTACCAACGGCGATCAGACCGCAGTTCCAAAAAACTGAGTAGACGTATCTTGTTTTTTTTTCGGTCATGCCCCTATCCTTTAAGAATCCCCGCAAGAAGCTGGATCTCCCTCAACACCAATTTTAAAAAAACCCGGCCGGCAGTGACCTTCCCCCTGCGGCGCTTATCCCTGACTCTACCCTCTGCCAGTGTTAAATAAAATCAAGAAATTAGGCGGATTTTAAAAAACCGCCCTTTGATTTTATTCGCGCCCAGGCGCGCTAAAGCGAGATTAGCGCTGGTCCGGCGTATGGCGACGTAGGTGTGAAAATCGAAAACGTTGATCTTACCAACTTCGCTGGCGGCAATCCCCGCCTCGCCGGTCAGGGCGCCAAGGATATCGCCCGGGCGTACCTTGTTTTTGCGGCCACCGTCGATACACAGGGTGACCATCGACGCCTCCAGGGAAGCCGCCGCCGGCATGGCCAAGCTATCAAGCTCGGCGCGGGGGACGGTTTCTCCAAGATAGTCTTCAATGGCTTCCACCCGACGACTGTCCGCCGCAGTCACCAGACTCAGCGCCAGACCCTGCTCTCCGGCCCGACCGGTGCGACCGATACGGTGGATATGCACCTGCGGATCGCGGGTCAGCTCGTAGTTGATTACTGCGGTCAGCTCCTTGATATCGATACCCCGTGCCGCGACATCGGTGGCGACCAGCACCGATACGCTTTTGTTAGCAAAGCGGGCCAGTACCTGGTCCCGCTCGCGCTGTTCCAGATCGCCATGAATCGCCAGTACCGAGAAACCCCGCTCCGTCAGCGCTTCGGCTAATTCCCGACACTCCATTTTAGTATTACAAAAGACCAGGGTCGATTCCGGCCGGTAATGGCCGAGCATGCGGGCGACGGCAGCCAGCCGCTTCTCTCTATCGACCATATAGAAACACTGCTCGATCTGCCGACCATCGTGAAGCGACTCTACCTTGATCGTGACTGGCCGGTGGAGCACCGTGGCGCTCATGAGGGCGATGGGTTCAGGATAGGTGGCCGAAAAGAACAGGGTCTGCCGGTTGCTCGGTGCGGCGGCGATAATAGCGGCAAGATCCTCCTGAAAACCCATGTCGAGCATACGGTCGGCTTCATCAAGAACCAGCATGCGCAGGGCCGTTAGCTTAAGACTTCCCCGTTGCAGATGGTCGAGAATACGGCCGGGGGTGCCGACCACGATATGGGCACCGTGTTCGAGGGAGCCGAACTGGGGACCGATGGGGACACCGCCACAGAGGGTGAGAATTTTGATATTATCAGTACAACGGGCCAGCCGCCGCAATTCCTGGCCAACCTGATCGGCCAGCTCGCGGGTCGGGCACAGCACCAGCCCCTGTACGCTGAAGCAGCTCACCACCAGCCGCGACAGCAGGCCGATGCCAAAGGCGGCCGTCTTGCCGCTGCCGGTCTTGGCCTGGGCGATCACATCGGTCCCGGCCAGAATCAGCGGCAAGCTCCGGGCCTGAATCGGAGTCATCTCGTTGTAACCGAGGGAGTCCAGGTTTTTCAGCATCTGTTTATTCAAGGACAGACTGGCAAAGGCGTTGGAGATCATGGACTGCTTTCTTCTTGAGAATCATTGATGAAGTAACATGGAAAAGGCCGACTCAGCGGCGCCTCTTTTTCTGAGCTTTGGCCGACTTGGTCGGTTTAGCCACCGCCTTGACCACGGTTTTAAACTCGAGCTCATAGCCAACGGTGAAACTGCTGCCGGCAGCATTGCGCAGGCACAGAAAATGTGCGTTGTTTTTAGCAAAGGGGCAAATAGGCTGGCTGCAGGGTACAAAGCCGAAACGTCGATAGAAACCGGGTTTGCCTAACACGTACAGGGTCTGGTTTTTAATCGGCTCTTGGCGTAAGGCAAAGTGCAGCAGTTCCGAACCGACCCCCTGCTTTTGAAAATCGGGGGCAACAGCCATAGGTGCCAGGTGCAAGCCACACACCTCACGGCCGTGATAGGCCTGAGAAAAGGCAACGTAGGCGATAACTTTGTTGGTATGGATAGCCACCCATTCGTAAGGGATTTTATCCTGGGCATGCAGGGCCTGCACCAGATCAGCCTCGTGTTCGCTGCCGGGAAAGGCACGGCGCAACAAGGCGTAGACCTTGGCGCGGATTTCTTCGGTTACTGTCTGTATTTTCATAATGAATATTCCTGTTGGTCTGCAGTGCGCAGCAACCGGCGTAGTTGAAGTTTTAGATTTAGATTTTGGTGAAAAACAGAACCGGCGGGTCGCGGCCCGCCAGCCGCCCTACTTTTTGTCAAAGCCAACAAAGATGGCATCGTAAAAACTCAGGCGGCCAATTTCAGGATCGATCGGTCGCAACACTGAAATTTTCCTGCCCAACTGTCAAGGCGGGTCA
>CAZKQY010000561.1:0-2844 GCA_964555005.1 uncultured Syntrophotalea sp.
GGACCAAGAAAGAGGTCCACGTTATTGATCCCACGAAGTGTATCAAGTGTGGTGCTTGCGAGACCAAGTGTAAGTTCGACGCTATCGTGAAGGCGTAATTTTTCAGTAATCAGAAAAGCAAAAGGAGGAAACTCAATGTCTACTGTCACTTTGACTATAGATGGCACCCAGGTGAGCGTTCCCAAGGGAACGACGATCCTGAAGGCCGCGCAGAAAGCGGGGGCCTTTATCCCGACTCTGTGTCATGACGATGAACTGTCCAACCCCGGTGCTTGCCGCCTTTGTGTGGTGGAGGTTAAGGGTGCCCGCAACCTGGTCGCCTCGTGTGTTACTGACGCTAACGAAGGCATGGTGGTTGAAACCGCAAGCCCGATCGTCATAGACGCTAGAAAAACCATTCTGGAACTAATGTTGGCCAACCATCCCGAAGATTGTCTGACCTGCCACCAGTCCGGAGCTTGCAAGCTGCAGGATTACGCCTATTTCTACGATATAAAACCCGGTTCACTCGGTGGCGTGGCCCATCAATACGACCTCGAAGACGACAATCTCTTCATCGTCAGGAATATGAATAAATGTATTCTGTGCGGCAAGTGCGTGCGGGTTTGTAAAGAAAAACAGGGTCGGGCGGTTATCGATTTTGCTTATCGCGGTTTTAGGACCAAGGTAACAACCGCTCTCGATCAGCCCTTGGCCGATTCGGTGTGTGTCTCCTGCGGCAGCTGCGTTGCCGTGTGTCCCACCGGCGCTCTGACCGAAAAGGCCATGCTCGGCAAGGCAAGAAAGTGGGAAGTGGAAAAAGTTCGTACCACCTGTCCGTTCTGCGGTGTTGGGTGCAATTTTGACCTGAACGTGCATCAGGGAAAAGTTATCGGCGTGACCTCCAACCCGGATAGCCCGGCCAATGGCCGCGATCTGTGCGTCAAGGGCCGCTTCGGGGTTAATTACGTTCACCATCCGCAACGCTTGACCCAGCCCCTGATCAAGAAAAATGGTGAATTTGTCGAATCCTCCTGGGACGAGGCGTTAGACCTGGTCGCAAGTAAGCTCGGAGCGATCAAGGGTAAGTACGGCAGCGATTCCATCGCCGCCCTCTCTTCCGCCCGCTGTACCAACGAAGAAAATTATCTGATGCAGAAGTTCATGCGCGCGGGGGTCGGTACCAATAATGTCGATCACTGCGCTCGAACGTGACACGCCCCCACTGTAGCCGGTCTGGCTACTTCGTTTGGCAGCGGCGCAATGACCAACTCTTTCGCCGATTATCTCAATACCGACCTGTTTTTTGTTATCGGTTCCAATCCCACCGAAGCCCATCCCATGGCCGGCGCCAAGATCATGTCGTCCGTCATGAACGGCACCAAGCTGATCGTGGCTGACCCGCGCCGGATCGAACTGGCCGAGAAAGCCGACATCTGGCTGCAACTGCGCCCCGGTACCGACATCCCCCTGTTGAACGGCATGATGCATGTCATCATCAAGGAAGGCCTCTACGACAAAAAATTCGTGGCAGAGCGGACCGAAGGCTTCGAAGATCTTAAAGCCGCCGTGGAAAAGTTCACTCCGGAAAGGGCTGCGGAAATAACCGGTGTTCCGGTCAACCTGATCTATGACGCGGCCCGGCTTTACGCCACCACCTATAAGGCCATGCTCTGCTATACCCTCGGCATCACCGAGCATATCTGTGGTACGGACAACGTTATGAGTACCGCCAACATCGCCATGCTCACCGGGCACCTCGGCCGGGAAGGTTGCGGCGTGAACCCGCAGCGCGGACAAAACAACGTGCAGGGTGCCTGCGACATGGGAGCACTGCCCGCAGATTATCCCGGCTACCAGAAGGTCGTGAACCCCGAGGTCCAGGCCAAGTTTGAAAAAGCCTGGGGGGTGAAGTTGTCCGCCAAGCCGGGTCTTACCATACCGGATATGATGGATCTGGCGGTGGAAGGCAAGCTGAAGGCCATGTATGTCTTTGGCGAAGACCCGGTGTTGACCGATCCGGATGCCAACCACATCAAAAAAGCCTTTAAAACGATGGACTTTGTGGTGGTTCAGGAGCTGTTCATGTCCGAAACCGCCAAACTGGCTGACGTCATTCTGCCCGGTGCCAGTTTTGCGGAGAAAGACGGAACCTTCACCAATTCCGAGCGCCGTGTACAAAGGGTGCGTAAAGCCATCGAGCCCATTGGTAACAGCTGGCCCGACTGGAAGATTCTGTGTGAGGTTTCCAAGCGCATGGGATGCCCCATGGGTTATGCCGATCCGGAACAGGTTTTCAACGAGCTTGCCTCGCTGACCCCGTCTTACGGCGGTATTAATTACGCGAGAATCGAGGATGAGGGGTTGCAGTGGCCCTGTCCCACCCTTGATCACCCGGGTACGCCGATTCTGCACACCGCGAGCTTTACCCGCGGGAAAGGACTCTTTAAGGCGATCGACCATACACCGCCTGCGGAAATGCCTGATGAGGACTATCCTTATCTGCTTTCCACCGGTCGAATTCTTTATCACTATAATGTGACAACACGTTATTCATCGGACCTGGACGCACACCGACCGGAAGAGGCCGCCATGATTCATCCGGCGGATGCTGCAGCCCTTGGAATCTGTACCGGCGACAAGGTGCAGGTGAGCTCTCGCCGTGGCAGTGTCACCACCAAGGTGGCTGTTACCGACAAGGTGCAGTCGGGCATGATCTGGATGAGTTTTCATTTCCGGGAAACTCCGACCAATGAACTGACCGTCAACGCATTCGATCCGGTATCTAATACCGGTGAATACAAGGTGGCCGCGGTCAGAATAGAAAAAGCGGCAGCTGTTTAAGCTGGGGAGAAGCCGGACACC
>CAZKQY010000562.1:0-4292 GCA_964555005.1 uncultured Syntrophotalea sp.
ACATGTACGAGCGGTCCAACGAACCGGGCGGTCTGCTGGAGTTGGGCATCCCCAATTTCAAGTTGGATAAGGCCCTTGTGGCTCGCCGTTTCGACATTCTGCGCCGGGCCGGTCTGCACCTGCATCTGAACCGAGAGGTGGGACGTGATCTGGAGTTCAGCCAATTGCTTGAGAGTTATGACGCTATCTTCCTTGGCGTTGGCGCCACCGGCGGCAGGTTGCCTCACCTGGCCCACGAGGGCCATGGCAACGTGTTTCGCGCTATGGAATTTCTCAGCGAAATTCAGCATCGTTTGCATGGATTTCCCATTCATCATCGCTTTGACGTGCGGGACAAGCGGGTGGTGGTTATCGGCGGCGGTGATACCGCCATGGACTGTTTGCGCACCGCCCTTCGCCAGGGAGCAGAATCGGTGACCTGTCTCTATCGCCGCGATTCGTCGAATATGCCGGGCAGCCACAAGGAGTATCATAATGCCCAGGAAGAGGGAGTGATCTTTCTGTTCCATCGGGCACCGACCCGGATCATCGTCGACGAGGGTGACGGTCGGCTGCGGGGGGTGGAGGTGATCAACACCCGTCTATCTGGCTGCGGAGCCGACGGCCGGCAACTGGTCGAGGAACTCCCCGGCACTGAGTTCAGCGTTCCGGCCGAGATGCTGATCCTGGCCCTCGGTTTCGACGTGGAGGAATTCGAGTTTGTGCAGCAGGCCGGGGTTAAGACCGACGCCCGTCGGCGGATGGTCATCGATCCGCGCAGCGGCCGCACTTCCCATCCCAAGATCTTTGCCGGCGGCGACTGCTCCCGTGGCGCCCATTTGGCGGTGACTGCCGCTGCCGACGGCCGGCGGGCGGCCCTGGCGATCATGGGCCAACTGCTCAGCGATCAGCCCCGCTGCCAGGGTGGGGCGGAAGAAGCGAGCTGATGACCGGCCAGTGCTGCTGGCCGGGAGTGGGAGCTGCATGGTTTTAATTGAACAAAGACCCACCGTTGCGCCCGTAGTACAATCCCATTCAAATAGCGGCTGTCGTATGTGACTTCAAAGTCCGCGTTCGTTGCCGCCTCTACTTTGTTTCTGCAGCAGACCGTTGAACGGTTTCACTATCGCATGAAGATTGGTTCGCAATAGTGGACGCCAATCGCACAGCCTATGAGGCTTAAGGATGTATTCACTTATCAAGGCCTCCACCACCTGTAGTGTCCTGTTTGGTTAGTCGTGTCAATTAATTCTGAGGCATTTTGGTTGCGGTCAAGGCACGCCGACGTAGGCCTAGCCTGAGTTAAACCGAGGAGGTGTAACGCAGACAGCGGCCAAAAGGACCAGAATTAGAAGACAGGATTAACCGTACAGGGCACTAGGGCTGGCCCTGTGAGTTTTTTGCAGGCTGTATCTATGGTACAGTGTTCACTTGGGACTTACACAGCTCTTTGTTCTTCTTTCGGGGTGGAATGGAGAAAGGCTGTTTTTTATTAAAGGACGGACCATAACTGGTCAGGACCAAAATCTTCACGGAAAGAGCGAAAACGGATGCAGGAATTAAGCTATCTGAAGGGTTATTCGGCCCAGATAACGGAGCAGGTTCAACAACTCATCGCCGCACAGCAGCTGGGCCTGTTGTTGCTTAAACGCTATCCGCTCGCCCATGAGATTAAGAATGATAAGGCCCTGTATGATTTTACCCTTGAGCTCAAGAATCAGTTTCTGCGTAAAACCCAACCGCTAAGCAAGGTGATCTTTGACAGCAAGATCAACGTGATCCATCAGGCCCTTGGAACACATAGTTTTGTTTCCCGGGTGCAGGGGAGTAAGCTTAAGGTCAAAAACGAGATTCGCGTGGGGGCTGTTTTCAAAATCGCGCCAATGGAGTTTTTGCGTATGATCGTTGTCCATGAACTGGCGCATCTCAAAGAGAAAGACCACAATAAGGCTTTTTACAAGCTCTGCGTACATATGGATCCGGCTTATCACCAGCTGGAGTTCGATTTGCGTCTTTATTTGACCCATCTTGATCTTTTTGGCGCTCTTTACTGATGGCAACGGTGGTATCAAGCTTGCCTAAGGTTTGTTTTCGGTTCTTCGTCATTCACCTATTTGGAGGGTGATTTTTATGTTGCAAAAGATTCTTACCCTTTCGTTGTTTGTTGTGTTGGCGGCGATGCTGGCCTGCAGCTCGGATACCTTGAATCTGACGGTACAGTTGGATGCCACGGAAGGGCTTAAGGTTGCTGATTCGGTGATGTTTGAGCAGAACCGCATCGGCACGGTAAAAAACATCCGCTACACTGCTGAGGGCTATTATCTAATGGCTATTGCGGTGCAGAAGGAATTTAAACAGGCCCTGACCGTCGATTCGTTATTCTATATCGACAGGGACCCGGTGGACCCCGGCCGCAAGGCCCTGATCGTTGAACTGCCTACCGCTGGTGGGGCGTTGCTGGCCGATAAGGCGTTTGTGATGGGAGCCCCGAAGCCGTCTTCCTGGCAGCAGATGCTTGATACTTTAAGGGGTAAGGCTGACGACTGGCAAAAGGAACTGGATCGCACCGTTAAGGAGCTGAAAGAGGGATACGGCGATACTTCGGCTCAAATCGATCGCGAGTTGAAGACCGCTGTTGAGGAGGCGACCAGCCGTCTCGCGGAATTGCAGCAGGCGATTAAAGAGGCTTCGAACAGCCAGGAGGTTAAAAAACTGCAGCAGGCAGTACAAAATCTGCTCGCCGAGCTGCAACAGCGACTGGCAGAGATAGGGCGGTCTGGAGATGACAAGGATGGACGGGGGGGCGACAAGCCTTAGGGTCAGGAGCCCGGCGCTCTCATCAAGGTGAGATGGCCGGGCTTTTTATTGGTGCAGAATGGGCCTGCAGAGGGCTACTTCTTTTTATCTTTAACCTCGGTCTTGATTTTTTTCGGTTTGCAGAGATCACCCTTCTTTTTGGCAACGGCATCGCATTTGGTGCATTCGTAAGCACCCGGCTTCGGTTTGGTTTTCGATTTTCCTTTTAGACAACCCATGGTGTTTTCCCCCTTGTTCTCGTTGATTATGGTTCAGCGATCCTTTTGGGATAATCGTAAAAGAGCAGCCGGGCTGTGGCCCGGTCGAGTTGTTGCCAAGACTGGATCGGCAATTCGACGCTGAAGACACCACAGGTCGGTATATTATCGAGTCGGCCACCGACCAGGTAGTTGGCCAGGTCGGTGATGCCGGGGTTATGTCCTACCAATAGCACATTCTGTTGATCGTCGGCAATGGTTCGCAACAGAGCGATCAGTCTGCTAACGGTACCCTGATAGATATGTTCATTGTAGGCCAGTTGCGTATTATCTAAGTTAAGCTGCTTGGCTAGAACTTCGGCGGTCAGACGGGCACGGTAAGCAGGGCTGGCGAGCAGCAAGTCCGGGGTTAAATTGCGCTCTTTAAGACGCCGGCCCATCAGCGGCGCATCCTGCTGCCCGCGCTTATTGAGGGGGCGGTCGAAGTCGTTCAGGTCCGGATTTTCCCAGTTGGACTTGGCGTGACGGACCAGAGTGAGTTGTTTCAGGCTTGATGTTGGCATGCTGATATATCCACCTTGTTTGAGATGCTTGGTAATTTCGTAATCACCAGTTCCGATAGGGATTTTGTGAGAGGCTGGCGTTGTAGTAACGAGGGTCCGTCGTGACTTCTTTACCGACCCAGAGTGGCAACTCAACCTGCTGGTCGCTGGTCTCCAGTTCGATTTCGGCCAGGATCAGGCCTGCATTCTCTCCAGCGAATTCATCAATTTCCCAAAGGCAGTCGGCATAAGGCACGCAGTAGCGTACCTTTTCGATCAATGGCCGCAGGCACAGGGTGTCAAGAAGTTGGGTCGCGTCAGCAAGAGGGATGCAGTACTCGAACTCGCTGCGGGACATGCCTTCGGTTTTGCCCTTAATCGTCAAGAAACCCTGGTCTCCGGCTATGCGCACCCGCACGGTGCGTTCCGGGTCGATGGTCAGGTATCCCTGGCGATAGCTGGTGCCAACGGCGCCTGAGCGCCAATCATCGTTGCGCAGCAAAAATTTACGTTCGATTTCTATGGCCATTCTGGTGCTATCCTTTCACCTTTGGTTTTTCAGGGGCTATACGCTGTTGAATTTCGTTCCACAGGGATTGGTAAGCCAGCGCCCCGCGACTGCGGGCGGCAAAGCTGCCTAGGGCGGCACGGTGAACACCCATCTTTTCAATCTCGCTGGCATAGGGAATCTGGCTGTTCAACAGGCCCGGCATTTCCTTTGGCAGGGCGGCGGTAATTTGCTTATGGAGGGTCTTGC
>CAZKQY010000563.1:0-1557 GCA_964555005.1 uncultured Syntrophotalea sp.
AAACCGGCCCGCGATCCCGCAAATTCAGAGCCCGCAGAATCTCCCAACCAACCCGCACCTCTTCCACCGGATCCCCGGTCAGGGATACCCGCAGCGTATCGCCAATACCGTCGTAAAGCAGGGCACCGAGTCCAACGGCACTTTTGATGGTGCCACCCCAGGTGGTACCCGCCTCGGTGATACCGATATGCAAGGGATAATCGACCTGGTCCGCCAACAAACGATAGGCGTCGACGGTGCGCCGAACATCCGAAGCCTTAAGGCTGATCTTGATCTCTTCAAAACCGAGCTCCTCAAGGATGCGAATATGGCCCAAGGCACTCTCGACCATGGCCGGGGCACTGGCATGACCATATTTGGCCAATAGTTCTTTTTCCAAAGAACCGCCATTAACGCCAATGCGAATCGGTACAGAACGCTCGTGGCAGGCCCGGACCACCTCTTCCACCTTCCAGCGTTCGCCGATGTTACCCGGATTGACACGCAGAGCATCAACGCCATTTTCAAGAGCCAGCAGAGCCAGTCGATAATCGAAATGGATGTCGGCCACCAGTGGGACACGACAGCCCTTGCGAATCTCAGCCAAGGCTCTAGCCGCGTCTTCATCGGGAACAGCGCAACGCACAATATCGCAGCCGACTGCGATCAGCCTCTCGATCTGAGCCAGGGTCGCCGCCACATCGCGGGTGTCGGTACTGCACATGGATTGAACGGTTATGGGCGCGCCACCACCGATGGGGAGTTTACCGACCAAAATCTGACGGGTCTGTGTGGACATGTTAGTTTCTTTCTTTAGCCACCGATGGCGGACCAGCTTTTGTATTAACTATTCAAAACACCTGAAGTGTACGATTGCCAGCTGCGCAAGTCAAGACAGGGTGACAGAGCCCCTTCAGCAGCGGCGTTGACAGCAAAGCGATGACAGAGTAAAGTGCGCGAATACAGCATCACGAACAAAACTTCTAGTGGAATTTTACTATGGCCAAACGCCCCCTTGGAAATAATCGACCTCGCCGCCATTCCCAGCCAACGGCTGAGGTCACTATCAGTCAACTCAATGATGAAGGGGTAGGAATTTGCCTCCACAAAGGCAAGGAATTGATGGTCGCCGGCGCCCTCGCTGGCGAAAAGGTTCTGGTCGCCATCGAATATTCCGGTCAACGACGCAGCATAGGCCAATTACGACGAGTGCTGGAAAAAAGCCCGTTACGGAGACCCTCCCCCTGCAAACTGGCGAGCCGCTGTCAGAGCTGCGCCCTGATCCAGATGAATTACAGCGCCCAGCTTCGCTACAAAGAAGCTCGACTGAAACAGGCATTGGGCGGCTATACGGGTTTACAAAACCTTAAACCGCTGCCGATCTGGGGCGCCGAACAGCCCCTCGGCTACCGCACCAACGCTAAGTTAATCCTAAGCAAAGAGCGGGGCCAGGTTCACATCGGTCTGTACCGACGCGGCACCCACCAGGTTGTCGACATCGAAGACTGCCCTCTTCACCACCCCTTGATCAACCATATTGTCCGCGTGGTGAAAGACGAAATACAACGGCAAAAAATC
>CAZKQY010000564.1:0-4493 GCA_964555005.1 uncultured Syntrophotalea sp.
GCTTCGACGTGGTGCTCGGGGCCGGGGTCTTGGAAAACGCTCGCAACATACCGGCAAGCATGAAAAGGTTGCGGGAACTCATATGTCCGGGGGGATACCTGATCATCACCGAACCCACGGAGGAACACTCGTGGATACTGGCTTCCCAGGCCTTTATGATGACCGAGCCGAACGACCATCTGCGCGCTGGGACATCATACCTGGATCGACCGCAATGGACGGAACTGCTGCGGGAACAGGACAACGAATCGCTTCTCTCCCTGCCCCCGGAAAACCACACACTTTCCCCCATAGGAATACACCTGTTCGCCAAACCCGTGAAACAGGACAGATTTTCCCTGCGTGTCTCGGAATTGTCAGAGTTCCTCTCCCATCGACTCCCCTCGTACATGATTCCCCCTAACCTGCAGATAGCCGATGCCCTGCCCCTCACCGGCAACAGCAAAATTGACCGGCGGGCGTTGGCGAAATGGCGGCCAAAAACCATTGGGGAAAAATCCACGGCCGGGACGGACGAAGGAAACCGGGACCAAATGGAAACACGCCTTGCCCGGTTGTGGGCCGATGCACTGGGCCTTCCCGACGTGGGAAGAGATCAAAACTTTTACGACCTGGGCGCGGATTCACTCATCATGGCGCAAGTAACCGGCAAGCTCCGCGACGGTTTCTCCGAAGAACCGTCACAAAAGGACATTCCCTACGACGCTCTTCTCAGACAGATTCTCAATTATCCGACGGTGGCGGCCCTGGCGGAATACATACGCTCTTACAGCCGTGAAACCACATCCAGCCGGTCCCCAGCCTCCACGAAAAGTCTCGCAACCGCAAGCAACGCCGTACTCACCCCCTACGGAGGAGGAAACACCGGTCCCCTCAGAGTCATCTTCCATGCCGGTCTCGGCACGATGAACTGCTTCCTTCATCTCCTGAAGCACCTTGACGGAGACAAACAGGGCCCCGTCATGGGCATTACCGTAGCGGATATGGATGAATACTGCGCCCTGGATCCCTCGATACTCATCGAGCACATAGCGGATGATTACGCGACGCGCCTGCTGGAAACAGGACACCGCCACATGCAGCTCATCGGCTATTGCTCCGGGGGACTGATCGCCGTTGAAGTGGCAAGACGCCTGGCGGAGAAGGAGATCCATATCCCGGACCTGGTGCTGGTGGACAGCCACCCGGTGCTATTCGACATCGATGACGATCTGGTCATCGAATCCATGTTCGTTCCCAACATGAACATCAGCCTTGAGGAGGCGGGTTTCTGCGGGGTGGCCCCCGATGAGCTGATCCGAGGCCTGTTGCATGTTTTCGAAACCAACAGCAAGAGCATACCCGAAGGATCTTCCCTTACTATCGGCGGAGACGAGGGGTTAGACAAAGTGGGCGGATTTTTCCGCGGTCTGGCGGCTCTCAGCCTCCGGGAACGCTTCACGGCTTACACCAAGGCGGTGGAGCAAAAAACCGGCCAGACCATGCCGGTGGAAATGGCCGAAGGGCTGTTCACCATCTATCGTCAGAGCTTCAAATCGGCCCGGTTCGCCCCGCCGCCCTACATGGGAGACATGCGTTTCCTGTTGGCGGAGTCGTCCTTCAGCTTTCTGCCCGGCACCGACGAAATGACCCTGGAATTCTGGCGCGAGATCTGCCTCGGAGATTTTCAGGTAACAGCCATCGGAGGCAATCATTTCACCTGCATAGAAGAAGAACCCAACGCAACAAATCTTGCCAGCCGGATATCCGCCCCCCTCCTGGCAGGCAAAACGTAAGACTCCTTCGTATTCGGAACACAGCACTCCCCCTCATATCCCCTGTACGTTCCAGTGCTCAGGATATCGTATCAAGCACGCCACGGGATCATGAATCACTGCAGACGGGCCCGACCTTCCCGGATCAAGCCCCCCGCCGTGCATTGCGAACCACTGGTACAACATTTCATGGTTGTCATTCAACAAGGAGGAACAAAAGCATGAAGAGTCGTATTTGGATAAAATTCTGTATTACCGCATTCATGACCCTGTTGCCGCTTCTTACTTCAGGTGCGGAAATAAATCAGGAGGCCGGTAATGCGGCACAGGAAAAGGCACCCGAGGTGCTAAACCTGGGAAAAGTCATCGTAACGGCCAGGAAAGGCGAGGAATCCGCAAAAGACGTGCCGTTCAGCCTCACCGTCCTCAACGGCAACGAAGTCGAAGCCCGCAGACTGGAAAGCGTTGAAGAGATACTGAGGCAGACACCGAATGTCGAGGTCACCAACTGGGGCGGAACGGACACCGCCATCGTCCGCATGCGCGGCGTGGGGACCTTGCAAAAAGTGAGTTTCGACGACTCTTCGGTAGTCATCAACATGGACGGCATCCCCATGTCGGCCTCCAGCGCCACCCTGAATACGATGGACATCGAACAGGTGGAAATACTGAAAGGCCCCCAGGGTACCCTCATGGGGCGAAACAGCGAAGCCGGCGCCATAAACATCACAACCAGAAAACCCACCGACTACCTGGAAGGATACATCCGGGGTGAGTACGGACAAGATAACACCCGGCTGGTGGAAGGAGCGGTAAGCGGCCCAGTCACCAAAAAACTCGGCGCCAGGCTGGCTTTTCGCTATTCGGGATACGATAATCCAGTCCAGTACTTCAACACGAATGAGCCGGTCACCGAACCCTGGGATATAGCCGTCAGGGGAACCCTGGTATGGGAGCCGAATTCGAATACCTCAGCGACCATCATCGCCAGCCACGAGCAGATTGAAAACCGGGGCACCCTGGATGTACTCATGCCTTACGACGACGATCCGGAGGTAGACGTCCCCAACGACTCCTACGACGAAGACAAGTCGATAGAGCGAGTATCTTTCGAACTTGAACACGCATTCAACAACTTCATCGGCTCTTCCCTGACGGGATACTCCTATGCCGATCAAGAACGCAAATCCTTTATCTACAACGGCATTACCTTCAGAAAATATATGGGAATGACCGGCGACGGGAGCTGGAGGTGGGGGTACCGGGAAGAAGCCTTCAACCAAGAGTTCCGACTTTCCTCCAAACCAAAAGACAAAATATTCTGGGTTGCCGGCCTCAGCGGCAACATATCGGAGCGCGATGTAAATTCAAAAGATTCCTACGACAACTTTCGCCCCTCCTATTGGATGAATTCCGTTTACGACAAAAATTTCACTACCTACAGCGGCGGCATTTTCGGCGAAGTGACGTACCCGCTCACTGAAAAACTGAAAGTGACCGGCGGATTCAGATATTCGTGGGAGAAAAAGGAATACAGCGCTAACTGGGCCGCAAAACCCTCCAACCCCAGCACGGTTCGAACGGCCAAGGACAGTCATGAACTGAATGATGATTATCCCACCGGAAGGGCCGCCCTGAGCTACGAGGCTTTCGAAAACCTGAATCTCTATGCCGTATATGCCAGAGGGTACAAGTCCGGCGGGTTCAGCGAATACGCCACGGGATTCATCGACGGTATCAAGAGTGATCTGATCTACGAGCCGGCCGTGGTGGACAGCTATGAAGTGGGTTTCAAATCCGAACTGCCGCGCCTAAGCGCCGGCATAAGCGGCGCATTCTTTTACAACGACACGCAAGACGAACACCTGCTGATTTTTGACAGCAGCACCTACGTTTCCGTACCGGAGAATTTCAACACCCGCAGCATGGGCGTGGAACTAAACGGATACTGGAAAATCGGATACGGGTTCACCCTATTGGCAGGTGGCGGTTATACCGACGCAGAGATCAAAAGCGTACCGGGCAATAGCGTATCTGGTGCAGAGAAAGGCAACAAAGTACCCGACACCCCCGAATGGAACGCCACAATATCAGTGAGCCATGTCCTTCCCCTGCCCGATTTTCTAGGAATGCATGCGCCAAGTTTGACCACCAAGATCAGCAACCGGTACATCGGAGAACGATACGGAAGCGCCGACAACTATTTCAAGCTGGATTCATACAACAAGTTGGACCTGAAAATCAGTCTGATCAGCGAACATTTAGATATCTATCTCTGGGCGGACAATTTGCTTGATGAGCGCTACGAACTCTCCGCCTGGTATTTCGGAGATTCCTACGTGGACGGCTCCCTCGTAAGCATCGCCGTGCCCAGCAGAGGCCGGACCATCGGGGGAGGCCTGGCGTATTACTTCTAAAAACGTAAAGGGATCACCATGAACACTGGTCGCAACATCAACCCATGGCGCCCGTCCCACCGACCGAATGCGATGCCATTCGGCTTGTCTGCCTGCCCTATGACGGGGCGGGCGCCTCCGTTTACAGGGTCTAGGCAGGGCTCTTCGACAACGAATACAATTCGGAAGGCTATTACGACGGTTTCTACACCCTCTACAGCGACCCCGGCGAAGGCGGCATGAAGCTTGTCTTCAGGCTCTAACCTCGCCCCGCTACCCCCACACAAGCTACATCGTCGCCATCCGGAGTTTGCCGGATGGCGACCGCCGCAATACCTCGAAT
>CAZKQY010000565.1:0-3971 GCA_964555005.1 uncultured Syntrophotalea sp.
GGTCAACCTTGACAAATGGTCATTCCAAAACAAAATAGGTGGCCTGTGGGGTTGGACTAAGGCAAGTTGTTGAAAATTTAAGAAATTCCCCGCAATTAGTCCTTTGAGATCCGCTTATAGGTCGCTTTTTTAGCGTAAAACCCAACCGCTAAAGCTTGCGCTGGTGACGTACTTAAAAAGACCATGTGATAAAAATTCACCCTCAATGCGATTTCTAAATTACGCCCCGCTCAAAATCTTTGTTCTCTTCCTTCTCACAATCCTTTGCACCGCAAACGTTTTGGCCTAAAAGCTTTGCAGGAAAACCGAGACTGAGTTATTTTGAGAACTAAAGATTATGCACTCGCAAAAACTTACAAGATGGCTAATTTTAAGCGATCTTTGAAACAACTGGACGACGCCATGGTGATTATTGCCGAGCGTGAGTTGAACGATCTGGAAAAGCAGGGGGCGATCCAGGCCTTCGAGTACAACTACGATCTTTGAAATATGGGGAGCGTCCCTAGTGATTCCAAGGTGTTAATCTAATCAGCGAGAATCTGCGAAATCTGTGGATAATAAAGCCCTGGTTTTTGGGCCACGGGCTTTCAGGGAAGACCCAGCTTGTCATGCTTAAACAGAACGAATCGCCTACTACGGAGAATCCAGTGAATTCAAACCCTCAAAAACCTGTTCGCAACTTTAAATCCCTCCCAGTCATGGCTCTTCTGGTCGTTGTTCTTTGCCTTGGTGGCTGCACCGAAACCGAATGGCAGCAGGTGGGTCAGGTCCTCACTCAAGTCAATAACGGGCCTCAGGCCGGCAGCGCTTTGTCCCTCAGTGAGATCGACGCCGGCCTCAAGGAGGCTTTGCGGGTCGGGACCGAGAGCGTGGTTGGTCAATTGGGGCAAACGGATGGTTTTAACGCGGATTCTGTTATCCGTATTCCTCTACCCGACAAACTTGCCGCTGCCCGGAACATGTTGGGCCAGATCGGTCTTGGCGGGGTTTTTAATGAGCTTGAACTGCGCCTGAACCGGGCTGCAGAGGTTGCTACCCCAAAAGCCAAGGAACTCTTCTGGCAGGCCATCCGCGAGATGAGCATTCAGGATGTCCGTACAATTTTCAATGGACCGGATGACGCAGCCACCCGCTATTTTGAGGGCAAGATGACACCGGAACTGGCGGCTGCCATGCGTCCGGTGATTGACCAGAGCCTCAATGAGGTCGGCGCGGTGAGGGTCTACAACCAGGCGGTAGAGCAAGTACGGGTCATCCCCTACGCTCCGGCGATTAATACGGATCTGACAGGTTATGTGGTTGAGAAAGGGATGGCCGGGATCTTTTACTACCTGGCGCAAGAAGAGGCGGCCATCCGTAAAGACCCGGTCAAGCGGACAACTGAAATACTGAAGCGTGTTTTTGGGGCGGCTTCCTGAGGCTAATTCTATCCGCAGATTACGCAGATGGATGCAGATTATTAAAACTTGAATCCATTCTCCCCACGGTCTGAAGGTTGTTTGCCGATTTTGTTGCGGGGGAGGGGGGAGCACGAATTTATAAGAACAACCAGCTTGCTGATTTATATTTATATTTCATTGAAACTCTCTGCCAGGAAGGTAAGATTGAGTAAGAAGGCGGATTCAAACAACGACAAATTCGTAGTCGCTTGAATTCACCAAAAAGAAAGGAGTAATTACTATGCCAAAAAAAGATGGGACTGGACCAAAAGGTCAGGGACCGACAGACGGTCATGGTAAAGGTAAAGGGAAGGGTAATAATCCTGGTCAAGGTCCGATGACTGGCGGGAAGGAAGGAGTTAAAGAAAAAACTGAAAAAAATAGAGTTAAGAACAAGAATTAAGAGATTACAAAAAATTGCTCGAGGTCAGAGCAAAAAGGCTGGGGCTAATATTGTTTTTTGTATTATTTTTTTGAGCCCCGGCCTTTTTGGTTGGTTATGCCGAACGTTATACCGTTTTTTTCGATGTGTGTTATACAATGGTGTCAGGCTGCAAGATGGTTGATGCTATCCCTTTCTTATGTTACGCAAACCTTGAATCCACATACAGGTACCCTTTACCATGTCATGCTTCGTGGCAACGGGGACTGCTCTGTTTTTGCCGACGACCAGGACCGGTATCGATTTTTTCTGCTTCTGCCGCAGAGTGCAGAGTGGTTTGATTATCGCGTCTGTGCTTATTGTCTGAAGGATTATCACATATATATTACGCAACAAATTAGATAAGTTGTGCTGTTAAAGTTAATGTAAAAACTTACTCTGTTTTTGCGAAGGCATCCAGTCTGGCACCGTTACCCTGTTCATCTCGACACTAAAAAAAGAGGAGAAATCATGCCACATATCGTGCTGGAAAATATCAATTCAGTTAAAGAGGCTTTTGACGTGATTGGCCCTTTTATCAACAAGATAGAGGGAGGAGTACTCAAGGTTACCGATACCTATATCAATGCCAGCCAGCAGTCCGCCCTGATCGAATCTCTGGTGGTCAGCCAGGGCAGTAACCAAAACTTTTTTGTCCAGCTCTCGCAAAAAAAATCGAGTCTGACGGTGCGATTATTTCCCCTTACCGATCCGGAAAAAACAGCTGGGGTAAAAACAATCATGGCCATTATTGCCAAACAGATCAAAGATTCCAATGCTCAAATCAGCTATGGAAAAACCAATCTACAGGAGTTTCTTTTGGATTGATCTAGGAGCCTGTAACCCATAACCTATCGCATCTTGCTTGTTCTTTGGCGCGTCAACCGCGTTGTGTCTAAGGCTGAATAGGATGCGATTTGGATTTATTAGCCTCACTGATGTGCGCCCGTGCCGGCAATCCGTCTTAGTTCTGCTTCCACAAGCAGGTAGTCGAGTTGGGTTTGCAATTCGTTCACCTCGGCTTGTAATGCCATTGCCTTTGCTTGGGCAAATTCTGCTTCGGTTAAGGTTCCTGCCTTCAGCTTGTTCGTGCTCAGACGCAGGTTTTCCTCGCTCAATGCCCGCATTTCTTTTGCTACATCCCGCATCTTTTTTGTACGATCCAGCTTTCGGTATATCTTGTCTGTTTCCATGGCAATTTGCTTATCTAAACGTTTAAGGTTTTCTTCGGCTTGTACGAGTTGCGCCCGTCGCTGACCGACTACACTTCCCCGTTTACCCCAGTCGAATATATTCCAGGTCAGTTGCATGCCGATCATACCAATGTTGTGTGTGATGAAGGGCGCTCCGTCCTGGTAGGTATGGCGCGCAAATAGCGAGATTTCGGGGATATATTCATCGTTAGCGGCGTTCAGGGCATGGCGGATTTTTACGACAGTCTCCTGGGCCCCTTGCAGTTCCGGGTTTTCTGAAGGTACGTCGGTAAGATAGGGTATGCGAGTTTGTGTAAGCGAATTGGAGATATCCACCTCGGACAGATCCAGTTCGGTATCCAGCGGGAGTCCCAACAGGTTATCCAGCTCCGAAGTCAGGTCTGAAATTTGAATCTCGGTTGCAAGAAGGGATTGTCTGTTTTGCAGCAGGTTGACCCGACTCTTTATGACCGCGACATTAAGCAGATTGCCGGCCCGCACTCCCTGCTCGCTTTCTCGTAAGTTTTCCTGTGCCGCAACCAACGCTGTCAGAAGGTATTCTTTCTGCTTGCCCGCAATCAGCAAGCCGTAATACAGCTGATGCACGGTATAGACAACCTCATTTTCTGCCTTCCTTACATCGGCCTCCGCGATTTTCATATCGCTTTTCGCGATGCCGGTAGCTTCGTGTATTTTGAATAATTGCGTTAACGGCTGAGTGAGTGTCGTACTGCTGATCAAGAGTGTTGAGGAGCCTTGGTCAAGAGACAACGATTCGCTGGGAAACGCCCCTAAACCGGGGATCGTTCCGAGGCTACCAGCTGGAATGGTAACCAGTTGCTGACTGGAGAGGGCCATGTATTTTGTATCGTTTGCCAAATGCGGGAAACAATCGGCTCGTACGGAAGACACCTTGTG
>CAZKQY010000566.1:0-1967 GCA_964555005.1 uncultured Syntrophotalea sp.
CCGCGCCCGAGACGTAAAAAATCTCCAAGCTGAAGAGTTCGAGCGACGATTGACAGACCTTTTTCACTGACCACTTCTGCCCGGATACGCGTCAGTTCCCCTTCTTGCGCGTCGGGATAAAGCCGAAACATATAACGACTGACCACCAGATCGAGCACCGCGTCACCAAGAAACTCAAGACGCTCATTGCAGGCAATCGCTCCTCCGGACTGTTCGTTACTGTACGATTTATGGGTCAGAGCTTCGATCAATAGGGTGACATTAACGAAGCGATAATCTATATTGTCCTGCAGAATCTGCAGGCATTGATCTGCTTGCAAAGCATCTCCAAATCAAGCGAAAATAAGTAGGTTAAGGGCGCCAGAATAAGCGATCATACTACACAATAGGCGCAATTAAGGCAACAATACGCTGACCCTACTCCGCTTTTACCCTTGATTCTTAGCCAGCCCGTTCCTATAATTGCACGATTTACTCAAGAGGCGCTCTTCGCATGGCTCATTTTATCACCTTTGAAGGCATTGAAGGCAGCGGCAAAACCACCCAAATAGCCACCGTAGCTGAGTTTCTTCGCCGTCAGGGCCACGATGTACTCACCACCCGGGAACCGGGCGGTTGTCCCATCGCCGATGCCATACGGGAAATCTTGCTGCATCCCGCCAACAATGCACTGGTGGATCGCGCCGAATTGCTCCTTTACGCTGCGGCCCGAGCCCAACATGTGGCAGAAATAATTCAACCAGCCTTGAAGTCAGGGCGAATCGTACTTTGTGACCGTTATACCGATGCCACCCTGGCCTATCAGGGCTATGGTCGCGGCCTCAGACTGAATCTCATCGAAGAACTTAATACCCTGGCCTGTGCCGACTGTCAGCCAAATCTGACCCTGGTACTCGACATGCCCCACGAGATTGGCCTGCAAAGGGCACTGCAGCGCAACAGCGTTGAAAACATGACCGAAGAGGGAAGATTCGAGCAGGAATCATTGGATTTTCATCAGCGAGTCAGGGAAGGTTACCTGGCCCTGGCCAAAAATGCTCCGCAGCGCATACAAGTAATCGACGCCACCGGTACCCCCGGCAAGGTCAGTGAGCGGCTAATGGCCTGCCTGCAAAAATATCTCGATTCTGGAATCGATTCATGACCTTCGCCAGCCTCATTGGTCATGACCGCCAGAAAGATCTGCTTCGCCGAGCTTTATCCAGCGGCAGATTACCCCATGCCTACCTCTTTGAGGGTCCTGGGGGAATCGGCAAACGCCTGGTGGCGCTGGCCCTGACCAGAGCAATTTTCTGCCAACAGAGCGATGGCTGTGGCGACTGTGCCGCCTGTCGCAAAGTGGATCATCATAACCATCCCGACCTGCATTTTGTCGAAGCCGATGGCAACAGCATAAAGATCGAACAGATCCGAACCATGCAAAAGGAGCTTTCTTACAAACCCCTTGAAGCGCCCAAAAAAGTCTGTATCATCGATGATGCAGAAAAGCTCAACCTAGCGGCCGGCAACGCCTTGCTCAAAACCCTGGAAGAGCCAACGAACAATACCCTGATCATTTTACTAACGGCCCAACCGGATGCTCTGTTAAGCACAGTTCGATCCCGTTGCCAACGGTTGCCCTTCACCCGCATCGAACGAAAACGCCTCATAGAGGTTCTCTGCGAACAGTTGAGCATTGATGAAAAGGAAGCTCATATCCTGGCCTCACTGGCTAACGGCAGTTTTAAAAAAGCTCTCGGTAAAGACCGCGAACTCTATATCGATGGACGCCGCGACCTGCTAAAGACGCTAACCGGCCTGTCGCCGGGCAGCATTCTGCCATTATTCACCTTTGCTGAAAAACTGGCCCAGGACAAAGAAATACTTCCGGAAATTCTTGAGATTTTCCAGGCTTTTTATCGAGACTTGCTGCTTTACCGCCATGGGCGCCCGGAAAGCGAACTGGTCAATATCGACCTGATGGAAAA
>CAZKQY010000567.1:0-2127 GCA_964555005.1 uncultured Syntrophotalea sp.
GCGGCGACCGACCGGTGATCAACGTCAGCTGGGAGGATGCGCAGCAGTACATTCAATGGCTCAACCAAGAAACCGGCAAGCAGTACCGGCTGCCCACCGAGGCCCAGTGGGAGTACGCCGCTCGCGCCGGCAGTGCTACGAAATACAGCTGGGGCAACGAGATCGGAAGCAACCAGGCCAACTGTGATGGCTGCGGCAGCCAGTGGGACAATAAGCAGACCGCGCCGGTCGGCAGCTTTGCCGCCAACGCCTTCGGACTTTACGACATGCACGGCAATGTCTGGGAGTGGTGCCAGGACTGGTACGGCAGCGGCTATTACCAGAGCAGCCCGGCGACCGATCCGCAGGGATCTTCCTCGGGCGTGCTCCGGGTCTCCCGGGGCGGCAGCTGGAACGGCGGCCCCAGCAGCCTGCGCTCGGCCTTTCGCGGCGGCAGCAGTCCGGGCGACCGCTACGGCGTCCTGGGCTTCCGGCTCTCCCTCCCCAGCCAGTAGTTTTTTGTCGCCAATGGAGGTTTCGCTGGGGTGAAGGGCGGAGCCCACCCCGGCGTAAACCGGAATGGCGGCAAAAAACCGCGTGCGCAGCACGCCCGTTATGGTGGCAACTGCTGGATATGGGCACACTGAAATAACTTTTAAAAACAAAGGCTTGTGTCTATGCGCATGAGAAACGCCCTCTTTGTGGCGACGTTTATCGCTTTCGCGGTGGTCATAGCATACAATGCCCGTTTCGCGACGGTACCTGAAGTGAAAGAACTCCTTAAAAAGAACCTTGCCCATGCCGAGGGGATGACGTTTAGAAACATGCGAAAGACCGAAACCGGAACGGTCTGCGGCGAGGTTAAGGTGAAGCTGGCTCAGGGTACAGATCAGGGTTTTCGGTACTTCTATGTCTCTACCTTGACCGCTGAACCGACCATCTGGCTGGATAGTGATACCAATCGGCTCGCCGAGAAGATGTGCCGGTAACCTTCGTCACCACGGGTCCTTTTTCGTTGTGGGTGTCTGGTTTAACGGGCCGGAATATCTGTCGGACGCTGGTTCAATAGAAAACCAGGGGACTCTTCTTTTGGGCCGTTACTACAAGCGCACATGTCCTTTCTGTAGCCATACCTTTGAGAATGACATCCCCGTATGGGACTACACTCACCGGCTTTGTCCTGCTCGGCAGACCTGCCCGTAGTGTGGCAAGGTGCTGCGAACCGGCCGTCGCTACTGGAGGGATCTTCCAGGAGATCAGAAGATTCGGGTGGTTATCGGGCTGCTGTTTTCGATCATCATTCATGCATGGGCCCTGTTTTTGTTGCCGGCTTTTGTGGCAGGCAAGATTCTTGCCCTGCTGGAGGATGTTTTTTCCGCCTTGCTGCTCTCCCTGGCGGTTATCGCTCTGCTTCTTGCCGTTGCTATTCACATTCGGCGGCTGAAAAAGATTGGGGCGGCCAAGGCAGGAACGACATGTCGTCCGGAATAGCTTGGGGTCGAGTAGCTGGGGCGCCGATTACCAGCAGTATGTTGGGGAGTTGGCCACGAAAGTTGACGGCGTAGCTGGAAGTGCTATCTGAAAAACAAATTTGATTCTGACCGGCCTCAGGTGGCGGTTTTTCGCAACGCATCGCGAACCGACATCAGCACCTCGCCCAGCAGATTCTGCCCGCGCCATTGAGCGGGATCGAGAGCTGCATCGTCCTTGGCGGCAAAACCGATCCCCCAGATCAGATCGACCGGGGAGGCTTCGGCAAGAATTTTGTTGCCGGTGTTCAGCAGTCGTTCTTTCAGATCCTGGTGCTGAGAAAACTTGAGAAAATTGGCCATCCAGACAATGGCGAATTTGTTGCGATCCCAGACCTTCGCATCGAAATTGGCCACCTCGCGGCCGAGTTGTTTCTGTTCTTTTGGGGAAAGCGTTGCCAGGATCTTGGCAAACAGTTCAAGGTCGTTAAACAACAGGGCCTTTTTGGCCATCATGAATTGCTCGCAGCAATTGTAGATGGTGCCATCCAGGTCGACCATGTCCCGCTTGGTCCATTGGCCGAACTGGTGCTCCCAGAAAAGGTACAGGGTTTCGGTTGCTCTCACGGAGGGCTCCTTTTTGCAAAGTTAGATCATCGCGGCTGAAGCCGCTCCCACA
>CAZKQY010000568.1:0-5220 GCA_964555005.1 uncultured Syntrophotalea sp.
GCCCATTTGGAAAACCATCGGAGGCATTGCTGTTTTACTTATTTTTCAGAAAAAGGCTGTCAAGAACTTTTTTGCTGAATAGTTACAAATCTTTATGAGCCCATTCCCAGAACTTCATGCGGTAAAGCTCTTCAGCACCGTAACCCAGCAACCTCTCCAAGGCAGGATTAGCGTAAAAGATCCGCTCCCCCTGAAAAATACTTATTGCCACGGGCGAGGTTTCCGCCAGTACGCGAAACTTTTCTTCGCTCTCTCGCAGGGCCTGCTCCACTGCCAGCTGATCGGTGATGTTCTCCTGATAACTTTCAAACTGGCTGGTCAGGCCGTCCTCTTCCAGAATCCGCCGCGAATGAACCCGGCAATCAACGAGGCTGCCGTCTTTGCAGCGCAAGCGGTTGAGGTAAACTTGCCAGGAATCGCTGGCAAGGATTTTCTCCACCAGAGGTTCCCGCTCAGACGGACGGGGGAACAGCACCTCCTGAATACTGGAGCGGTCGACGGTCTTTTGCAGCTCCTGCGCCGAATCGTATTTCAGGATAGCAGCAAGCGCCGGATTGACGCTAAGTAGTTTGCCGTCTTTGGTGGAGCGGGTGATACCGAAGGGGGCATGCTCGACGATGGAGCGATACCTGACCTCCGACTCCCGCAACGCTTCTTCGGCCTGCTTGCGCTCGACGATCTCCCAGGCGAGATCGGCCAGCAAAGAGACCCTTTCCACGTCCTGGGATGTATAGCACTGGGGCTTGTTGCCCACCCCGACGATGGCCACGATATTCTCTCCGCGAAACACCGGCACGGCCAATTCCCGTATCACCGGCACGTGCCCCGGCGGCAAGCCCTTGCGATGAGGCAACGACAGGTAGTCGTTGTGAATGACCGGCCGCCGCTGGTGAATACAGTCGACCCACACCCCTGCCTGCGACAGGTCGTAGTGGCGCCCTTTGCCTTGCGCCTTGCAAAGCTCCCCCTTGGTCCTGGTCGACCAGTTCTGCAGGGACAGGGTTTTCTGGTCGACATCGAGAAAATGAAAGTATCCGACCTGGCTGCCGGTAAATTCCTCCATTTCGTCCAGAGTGGCCTCGAGCAGTTCATCCAGAGTGTGTGTTGCGGTGAACTGGAGCAGACGCATGCGTGCCGTCATGACCCGTTCGGTTCGTTTACGCTCAGTAATGTCGATCACGATGCCCTGATAATGGGTCACCTCACCTTGGGCGTCCCGCTCTACAAAAGTACGGTCGTCGACCCAGCAAACATCCCCCTCTCTGGTGATGAGCCGATACTCCTGCTGAAAATGCTTTACGCCGCGGCTGGTGTAAGTCTGCACATCGGCTGCCGCCCTTTCGAGATCGTCGGGATGCACCAACGAAGAAAATGGAACCGCACCGAAGAGAAGTTCTTCCGGCTTGTATCCGAAATGAATTACGTTCTTGGTAACCACCTCTACCGGCCAGCCGGGTTGCGCCTTCCAACGGAACAGAACCACCGGACTGTTCTCCACAATCAGGCTGGCCTGGCGCAATTGCTGCTCCACCTGCTTACGCTCGCTGATGTCGATGGCAAAAGCGCAACTGTATTCCTTGCCGTCAAAATTGACGTAATTACCACGAATCTCCACCGGGTAGCGGCGCCCATCCTTGGTTCGATGAGAAGTTTCGAAACGCATCGAACCCTTTTCTTTTAATCGCCGCCAATAATCGGCAACGTTTTCCGGAGAAACATGCGGATCGATATCCCATACCGCCAGGCCTTCCAACTCAGCACGGCTGTAACCCAAAACAATACAGGCCGCCTCGTTGACATAGAAGAAACGTCCCTCAGGGGTTATCCAAAAAATCTGTTCGCTAGTCTTGTCCACGGTGAATTGAGTGCGCTGCAAAGCTCGCTCGGTTTCCTTGCGTTCACTGATATCTTCGTAAAAGCCCTCAAACTCAATGGGCTGGCCGTCGGCATCGCGCACCGCGCGAATGTGGAAGTTGCAGTGGATGATACTGCCGTCCTTACAGTGAAACTGCTCTTCGCAAACATGCCAGTTGTCACAGCTTAAAGTCGCAGCCTGAATTTCCTGGCGATGGCTGTTATCCAAATAGAGGGCTTCGAGAATGCCCGTGCGGTTGACCGTCTCGATCATCTCCTGCGGCGAGTCGTATTTGAACATGCGGGCGCCGGCAGGATTGATGCTCAAAAGTTGACCGTCGAGGCTAGAGCGGAAAATCCCGAGGTGGCCGTTGTCACAAATGCAGTGAGCGTGCCGTTCCGTGCGGTGAGGCTGCCCGGTCCCGCCCGGGCCGGGGTTTCTCTGCAGGGAGACCTCGTAACCGTGCTCCTGGAGCAGCACCTGCAGCGCCTCATGGTTGTGTTCACTTCCTTCAAGAACCAGATACATTGTCACACCGCCTTTCCTGCCAACCCATTCGCTCGACTATCGCCGAAGAAACAACGCTTTGCCAATATACAACCTATCTCGCAAGGGCTCCGGTTTCGCCTGCCTAAGGGGTTGACAAAAATCCAGCCCTCCAAAACCCGAAAAACCACACAATGCCCCAAGGCACCGAGTGGTTTTAACGATCGTTTCTTCTCTTCTACCGAACCATCAAACTCTCCTGACAAACAGCACATCAACAGAGAAAATATATTTTATTAAAATTACTTTCAATTTATCTCCTTCATTTTTCATCGTCAAGATTTCTAATCCATAAGTTGTGAGGACCGAGACATTCTGTATCGTCAGATTGACACCCTTAACTCTTTTACCTAACCTGCCCTAGACAGGCCGACACCTGACGAAAATAGCTGTCGAGATCACTGTCGACGAAATAGCGATAAGAAGCCGGCGGCAGGGACACTGGGCCTTGATTGATGACCAGGGTAGTCGCTTCGGTATTGTAGGGCAAAATCGAAGCGGGAGAAACCTGCAGGGTCGAACCGAGCACCAACAACAGGTCGCACTCAGCAACCATCTGTTCCGCCTTTTTATAGCGATTAACGGCTTCGCCGAAAAACACGATATCAGGCTTAATGACACCTTTGCACTGCGAGCACAGAGCTACAGGTGGCATACTGCTGTTACTCATTTTTTGCTCCCACCAACCATAACTGAGATCTTTAAAACGACGGCCGCAGGACTGGCAACGGGCAGTGCGATAGGAGCCGTGCAACTCGACCACATTTTGATTGCCGGCCAGCTGATGTAATAGATCAATATTCTGTGTAATAATTCCAGCTAAAGGCCCGTATCTCTCGAGTTCTGCCAAAAACTTATGCGTGAGGGTCGGCTGAATGTCTTTCACCTCAGCGACAAAATCACGGGAGAATTCGTAGAAGTACTGAGGTTCGCGATAAAAGGCGGCGACCTCAAAAACCTTTTCCGGGTCATAACGGCGAGTTACGTAGAGTCCCTGAGGACCGCGAAAGTCGGGAATTCCGGCAGTCGTAGAAATACCGGCACCGGTTAAGGCAACGATAGAGTGAGAGTACTGTATAAGCTCAGCACATTGGGTGGAGGACAGGGATTGAAGTTCGGGCATTAAAAGACTCCTGAAGAAGATACAAAAATCCGTAATTCACGCCGCAATGTACGCGTTGATACTGTTCGCGTTATTCGCGACCTCCCATACGACTGCGGCTCTAAGAGCTTAACATATGGGCACAAAAAGAGCCCGTCAACACGCACTGGCCAGCGCGACCTTTTTACCAAGGAAAAATTATTCGTTTATTGACGTTCGGTATATGAAGCGTTACCCTTCATTTCAATGTAACTTACCGATATCAACCGCAGGAGGAAACCATGCATATACCCGATTCGATGCTGCAGGGCGCTATCTGCCCCGTCACCCTGGCCTTGGGCGCAGCCGGTCTGACAGCCTCTGTGGTGGCGGCCATCCGCTCCACCAGCAAGCCGAATGCGACCCGCTTCGCCGGTGTGGCGGCGCTGATCTTCGCCGCCCAGATGATGAATTTCGCCATTCCCGGCGGCACCTCCGGCCATCTGCTCGGCGGTGTACTGGCCGCCGCCCTGCTCGGCGTCCCCTTCGGCGTACTGGCCATGACCCTGGTGCTGGCAGTACAAGCGCTTCTCTTTGGTGATGGCGGCATGCTCGCCCTCGGCGCCAACGTGGTCAACATGGCCTTGATCGGGGTCGGCGTCGGCGGCCTGTTTCACCGTCCGGCTCTCAGCAAAACCCGCCAGGTAACCCTGCTGGCGGTTGCCAGTTGGCTATCAGTGATGATTGCGGCACTAGCCGCCAGTATCGAGCTGACTGTCTCCACCAACCTGTTTTTCACTAACGTAGCGACGGCCATGCTCGGCAGCCACCTGTGGATCGGTCTCGGCGAAGGTGTCATTACCGGCGCAGCCTGGCTGGCCCTGACGCCGGCCCTTAAGGAAGGCAGAGATCGCCAGGCCCTGCTGGCTCCCCTACTGATCGCTTGCACTACGGCCCTGGTTCTCAGCCCCTTCGCCAGTAGCCTGCCCGACGGACTGGAGCAGGCGGCTGCCCAACTACACCTGTTATCGAATGCTGGAAACTGGTTTGCGCCTCTGGCCGACTACCGCCTGCCCGGAGTACACAATGTCGCGCTGAGCACCGGCCTGGCCGGCCTGCTCGGCACTCTGGCCACCTTTGCCGCGGCCTGGCTGCTACGCCGTGGCACACGGGTCAGCGCCAGTTGATTCGGCTCATCTCGCACAATCCAAAGAGGCCCGCACCAAAAGGTGCGGGCCTCTTTTTTTAGCTGGGCGATGTCCCTGAAAAAACTTTTTACTTCGCCGATGCCGTCGGCAGAAAATGCCGTAGCGCCGTTGTAGTTGGGTTATGGATTTTAAACCCAACAGCACCTTCGATCACTCTTGGTAAGAGAAGTGAACCGAGAATCTTAGCGACGATCTTTCGGAAGAGGGGCCGCGCATAGAAATTGATTCGCTGCGAAAAAACCTCAAAACATTAGCCTTCTTCTTACATGCGTAACCGCATGCCCCACGCAGTGGCAGCCATTTTTTGCCTACTTTTTGTTGGCTTTGAACAAAGTAGGACGGCTGGCAGGCCGCGATCTGCCGATTTCAAATAACAATCTTCTACAATTTCAACTCAAATGTCCGTCATATATTTAACCAAGGTATCCTAAACCATCAGCTATTGCCTTTGGAATGTTGGCTCTCCTGCCAACGCTGCTCCGTGAAGGTCTGATAGACGACTTCTCCCCGGCAGGTGCGACAAACGACAT
>CAZKQY010000569.1:0-3851 GCA_964555005.1 uncultured Syntrophotalea sp.
AACAACAGGAGAGGTGCGCGAAAAAACAGCCCATATCGATAAACTATTGATTTTCATGGGATAAATTTTTTTCTTGACGGGGCAATATAGAATGTCCCCATAGCCCCTTGGCGGTTGGCCTGCTTTCCGACCGGGTGGCCGAACGCAGATAGGGCGATAATTGCCATTCATCCCAAGCTACCAAGACTGGCAAAGGAGACCAAACGATTCAGGTCGATGCCAACACCATTTCCCCGAGCCATCAGGCGGGTGCGCCCCTGCAAAACGAACCCTACCTCTTGCAAGACCGGCGGCGGCAAGATGCCGGTTCGCAGATCAACGACCAACTCCTCTTCGATATTGGCCGCCGTAACGGCCAGAGCCAACAACCGGCACTGCTCTGCAGCCGCAGAATTAACGCTGAACCAGGGACCAAGAATCTGCAACCCCGGTTCCCGCTGCAGCAGAGCAACGCTCGCACCGCAACGCAGCAGCCTTCCTTTGGGCAGCAAATAATTCAACAAAGCGCGCTGTTCTCCCCACACCGCCCGATCAGCATCCTTCAGGGCTGCACTTGCATGATTCGGATCTTCATCCTGTGGCACGGAAGCACCCCCCCTTGGGTCAGACCCCTTTGGCAAAATCCAGCGTTCCACCTGACCAATAGTTTCAAAACCGCGGCGCCGGTAAAGAGGAAAGCCGGCTTCCGAGGCGGTCAGCCAGATAGAGCGCGTCTGTTGTTGCTCCAAGAGTAGGATCGCCTGGTCGAGAAGTAGCTGGCCATAACCCCGCCCCCGCAAGGCCTGCGGCACGATGAGGTTGCCGATCCAGGCGCTGGCACCGTGATTCGCCAGAGTAACGAGTCCGACAAAAAGCCCCCCGCAGCGCAGCGCCAAGGCGCTGTCCGCAAGGGGACCGCGAAATAGTTCTATTTCAATGGCAGGAACACGCCAACCCTCCCCTGCGGCCGCAAGCAAAAACTCCCGCCAGTCATCATCTCCGGGACGAACGAATTTTTGCCTTGTTTCCATCTGCTTTCACCCGAAGACCGGAGTTCAAATCACTTCCCCTCAGTCTACATTCCGGCCGAACTGATGAAATTCATCCAAATTACTGAATTCACCGGTAGCCAGATACTGATTGGGTGCATTAATAAAGTCATAAACGTTTTGAAAATCCTCCACATGCCGGTTTTCTTCATCAACGATAACCTGCAACATCTTTTTCGTTTTGCCGGAACGGGTTTTTCCCAGCATGGCTGTATAGCACCGAATCTCGGCCGTTTCCAGTTCCAGAGCATCACGATAGGCCTGTTCCAGACCGCCCTCTGGCTCGTCTTTCACGGCACTTTTGGTAGATACCATCCGCCAAGGACTGCACTTTTCGTCGATTATCTGACCGGATGAATCCTCAATGGTTTCTTCCACCGAAGTCATGCTTTGAATAAAACGTAACCGTTCTTTATGATCGGAAGCCAGATCAGCAAAAAACCGTCTATATCCCAATTCAGAGGCGGAGCGGGATAGTTTCTGGTAAAACTCCGTCGCGTCTTGTTCCATCTGCAGGGCAAAATCAAAAAGGTTCATGTTTAGCTCCTTTCGTTTCGAGAACCCGGGAAGACCCTGGCACCCTGTAACGATTGTTTTAGCACGACCGGAAGATTCCGGTCAGGCCACCTTGGGTAGATCTTGGCAAAGGCTAAGCAGTTCCCTGTCGCTGATGGGAATTTTGCAGAGCTGGGAGCGCTGGCGTATCTGGTCCAGCAAGGCAGACAAGGATAATCCTTCCGGCTTGATACCGAGCTGGCGAAGGCGGGCGATAAGCGCCTGACTACCGGAATGCTTGCCCAGTACCAGGTAGCGGGACAAGCCCACCTCCTGCGGATCAAAAGCTTCGTAGTTACTCGGATTCTTCAATACCCCATCGACGTGCAGCCCCGATTCATGGGAGAAGACCTTTTCGCCAACGATGGCCTTCCACTCGGGCACGGGCCGGCAGCTGGCCTGACCAACATAGCGGGAGATCTCGACAAAACGACTGCTGTCGATGGCACAGTCGACGCCGCAGGCATGCTTAAGGGCCATAACCACCTCTTCCAAGGCGGCGTTACCGGCCCGCTCGCCGAGGCCGTTGACAGTGGTATTGACGAAGCGAGCGCCAGCTTTGATACCGGCGATGGCGTTGGCGGTGGCCATGCCCAGATCGTTGTGGGTATGGACTTCGATGGGCAGTTCGGAGTGCTCCACCAGATAGCGCACCTTGTCGAAGGTTGTGAAAGGATCGAGCAGGCCAAGAGTGTCGCAGAATCGAAAACGGTCGGCGCCCATGTCACGAGCAATCTCCATAAGCTCAAGCAGATAATCAACATCGGCCCGACTCGAATCTTCACCGCCGACGGAGACGTAAAGATCATGATCCTTGGCGAAACCGAGAGCCGTTTTCAGCTGTTCCCGAACCCAGTGACGATCTTTGCGCAGTTTATGCCGGATATGGATATCCGAGACGCACAGGGAGATATCGACGGCCTGTACACCGCAGACCAACGATGCCTGCAGATCGGATATCAGAGCCCGATTCCAAGTGATAAGCCGGGCATTGAGGTCCATCTCCACCAGGGCTCGCACCGCCGTCTGCTCGTCCAAACCCATAGCGGGAATGCCGCACTCCAGCTCATGCACCCCCATCTCATCAAGGGTGAGGGCAATGGCCTTTTTCTCTTCCAAAGTAAAAACCACCCCGGCAGTCTGCTCACCGTCCCGCAGGGTGGTGTCGTCAATGACAATGTTGGCTAAATTCTTTGGGTGCATAACCTGACCTCACTAAAAGAGTTGTAAAACAACAGGATTGCGTTGTCCTGCTCGGCTCTTGCTGTCCATATCCTTTGTGCGTTGCCTTCCAAACGCAAAATCCACAATGCTCATATCTCTTTATATCGATTACTTCAGGGCCAACAGCCAGGCAATTGTTTACTACCGCTCCTGTCGGACCGTCCGTAACGAAAACGGCGCAAGGCCATCTCGCTGAACAGCAGCACCACATAAGACAGGACGATGGACACCAGACACAGGGTCAAGGCTTGCGTCTCGCCCCCAGGGGAATTAGAGTAATCGTAAATCGCCAGGGGGATGGTCTGGGTCACGCCGGGGATGTTACCGGCCAGAATAATGGTGGCGCCAAATTCGCCCAGGCTGCGGGCAAAGGCCAGGGTGGCACCGGCCAACATCGACGGCAAAGACAGGGGCAACACAATGGTCAACATGGTGTCGTGCCAGGTCGCGCCAAGGGTACGGGAGGCATGCAGTAGATGGGGATCGATCTGTTCCATGCCCAGGCGAATGGCCCGAACCATCAACGGCAGACCGATCAGGGCCGAGGCCACCACTGCCGCTTTCCAAGTAAAGACAATATGTATCCCCATCTGACCCAGAAGACTACCGAGCCAACCCTGTCGACCGAGAAGCAACAGCAGCAGATAGCCGACCACCACCGGCGGCAATACCAGCGGCAGGTTGACCAGGCCATCGAGCAGGGACTTGCCCGGCAGGCGGCTGAAGACCAGCAGCCAAGCTAAGCCGAAACCGGCCGGCAAGGCGACCAGGGTGGCTGCTGTGGCTACTCTGGCTGACAGCCACAGGGCTTGGTAATCGCTGGGGGATAGTTCTAACATGGGTACGCGTATCCTTTTTGTTGTAGGACAGATTTTACGATTACCTGTTTTAAGCTAAGACCAGAACCGGCGGGTCGCGTCCCGCCAGACGCCCTACTTTTTGTCCAAGCCAACAAAGATGGCATCGTAAAAACTCAGGCGGCCAATTTCAGGATCGATCGGTCGCAACACTGAAATTTTCCTGCCCAACTGTCAAGGCGGGTCA
>CAZKQY010000570.1:0-3698 GCA_964555005.1 uncultured Syntrophotalea sp.
ATTTTCTGCCGGGCCACGGCGGCGATGCCTTTGCGTAGCGCTGGTGGTGTGTTTTCCGTATCCTCTCCATCGGTGATAAGGACAATCGCCTGCGCGAGGGTTCCGGTTTGGCTGTCGACCATCATGATACCGGTGTCGAGGGCTGCGAGGAGATTGCTACCCGAGTCCGTCAGGTCGCTGAGATTGGTATGGGTGGCCATGTAACGCAAAAAGCCGAGGTCGCGCGTGGGTGAGACGACTTCGATGCCGTTACGGGCGAAGAAAAACAGACCGACTTTTTCGCCATTCATCCGGCTCAACAGGGTCAGGACTAATTGTCGTGCCGCGTTCAGACGGTTGGAAAGGGGACGGACTTCTCCTTGCGATGGTTGTGTCAGGACCACATCTTCGGCGAGCATCGATTTACTGACATCAATGCCGATTGCCAAAATCAGATTGTCGCTGACATCGCCGGTACGCAGGAGGGTCATGCTGGGATCGGTAAGGGCTGTTATAAGGCAGGCCAGTGCGAGCAATGGCAATAGGCAGCGGCCATATAATCTCCAGGGGGACCTGCCGTTGATATCCATCCGGAACCGGAAACGCAGAAGATTAAGAAAACGTTCCGTCGATAGGACCCGCCATGCGACGGGTATCAGGAGCAACAGCAGCCAGAAAAATTGCGGAGAGGTATGATGCATGACGTTGCCTACTTTTCTACGCGGGTTTCCAGGGGGACACCGGGGGCGAAACCGGCCACGTCGGGGATGAAGGCTTCAAGCTGTTCCTGGATCTCGGTCATGTTTTCCTGCCTTACTTCGCTCAGACCGATGCGCCGGTATTCACCGAGCCCAACGATAAGTTCCATGTTCCAGCGGGGCAAGGCCCGTTCCATGGGGGTGCTGCAGATATCATCGACGATATTAATGGATGTTTTGTAATCGTCCACAGCGTCGGAAAGGAATTTGGCTGTTTTGCGGCCGTCTTGTTCAAAGGTGAGTACACTGTAGGCCAGCATGACCGAAACACTGCCTTTGAGATTGTGCAATTTCCAGCTAAGGGGTGCGGGTAGTTGTTCACCTGCTTCTAGGGTTATGGCACAGCTGTCGCGCAGAGCCAACAGCCGGGTATGGAAGTTTTTTAATTCCTGTTGTTGTCCGGTGGCCAAGTAACGGTTCTTCAGTGCAGCTGCTATTTGTTTGAAGTCATCGACAGCGACCTGCCATTGATACCATAATCGGGTATATTTAGCTTCCTGCAGATTCAAATTCAGGTCTTTTCCCGCGCTGATGATCTCCTCCAATTCGGCAATGGTAGGCTCTTCGTCGCCATCGGGCAATACTGCGGCCAACCGGCGGTTCAGCTCCTGAATGGCCGCTTCCCGATGAGCACTGCGTCCGTAGGTGCCCCCCCCGGCGAACAGTAGCACCAGGCCGACCAGTCCAAGCAAGGTTAAAGTGACGGGGATCACTTTTTTGTTTTTTTGAAGGATTTTGGGGAAATTTAGCATTGTATATTCCTCACAGTTGTCGCAAAAGGTATCGGTAAAGCAAGAGTACGGTTCCGGCCGAATCGCCGTGGTTTGTGATGCCTTGGATCAAAGCTTTCGCAGCCCCGGAAGGCTACGTAAAACAAGGTGCAGCGTCATCAGGATGAATGTCAGCAGGGCCAGTGGCCAGCGCGTCCAGCGGGGCTGCAGAGTGATGCGGGTCAGGTTGCGGTTTGTCTCCAAAATATCGATTTCCCGGTAAACTTCTTCAACCTGTTTCCGATCCAGGCCCCTGGATGTGACAAATATGCGGCCAACGGTGGGTTCATCCGCTGTCGGTTTCATGGCTTTTTCTACCGCTTCATCGACCTCCCCTCCCACGGAAATGATGTAAAATCGGACGCCGATTGCTTTCATTAAGGTGATGAGATTGACCAGATTCGGTAGTCCTCCGCGCTGTACATGGGCACGCTGGGTCGGTTCAATGCGGCCATCGGTAAAGAGGATAACGGCCATTCCCTTACCGGGGGTGGCATGACGTATTTTTTGCGGTATATCGAGCAAGGAGCCCGGTGCGCCGAGCAGAAAATCTCGCATCCCTGCGATCTGTTCCACGGTCAGGCGGTTTTCTTCCGGCAACATGGAAAAAAACGCGGATAGGGAAAGCCATACTGCTTCCGAGGCGTTGGTGCCGCCACCGGCGCCCAGCTCCCGGTAGATGCGCGAGTTGTTTTTGCTGCGCACCAGATTAAGTTTGGCTTTGAGAAGGTCCTTGTCGAAGGTCAACGGTGCCAGTAGTTTGGCATAGCTGGAAAAGGCCACCAGGCCGATGTAATCCTTATCGCGGCGCATGTCAATGAACGAAGCGATACCGTCCAGGGCCAGGTCGCCTAAAGATTGGTCCGAAAACCGGCTGACCGGACGTTTCATTGAGCCGGACAGGTCGAGGGCGAGAAACAGCCATTTCGATTCGATGAAATCTTCCACCGTCTCTTTCGAATAGCCCGGATTGACCAGGCTCAGGACCAGACAGGCGTACACCAGGCTGAAAAGGATGCCGTTATAATTACGTTTCCAGAAACCCGGCTGCAGACAGGCCATTTCCGGAATAACGGCCGGGAAGGGCAGTTTGTTCCGTGTGTGCCGGCGCAGCACCAGAAAAAGCGGCGCCAATAACAATAACAGCAGGGCCAGAGGATATTGCAGTTCAAAACCAGGCATCAGCATCATCCGATAGCAGCAAAAGTTTAATGTTTTTCGGGAAAATCCAAGGTGGTTTTATCCCAGGTTCGTAATTCTTCTATAAGCCGAGTGGCCTGCTCGGTCAACGAGGCCGGAATGGCTGTTTGGTCTCCCCGTGCCAGAATCTCATCGATGATCGATAGTAATTCGGCGGTGGATGTGCGGCATGCGTCGGGCAACGCGGCATCGATACGGTGGAAGAAGGCGGTGTGGGCGCCTCCGCGGTGGTTTTCGTCGAGCCCGGCAAATTCGGCCAGGTAGTTCTTTAAGGCGAAGCCCAGGCCGGCAACTTCTTTCAAACCCGGATGGTGCTGCACAATCAAAATGGCGGCGTTTGCCGCTGCATGTTTGCGGATCAGGGTATGGTTTTTTGGCTGTACAGGTTGTTGGCGCCGGTCGCGCCAAAGCCATGCGGCTGTTGTGCCAGCCAGGCAGATAAGACCCACGCCGGCCAGCATCAGTAGGACATTGCGCTGTTTGGCCCTGGTTGCAGCGGAGGAATCCAGTGCTGGCAGGGGGTTGGGTTGGCTGACTAGAAGATCAGGTTTTTGCAGGGTTTCTGGAATCATGGCGGCGATACGTATTGGTATTTCTGTTGTTTTAATCAGCTGTATATTGGTTTTGGGTGCGCCACTGTCCGTGTAGTAGATCGGGATCTCAGGAAGGCTATAGTCACCGGTGGCATAGATTTTCATTTGTCCGGTGATGCGAATGGGATTGCGGCTTAAGTCGACCGTACTCAACGGTGCATCGTAGCGGATGTCGTACAAATTGTGGAAAATGTCCCTTGGTTTGAGATTGAGGTTGGCGATGGTGCTCGATTCAATTTTTACTTTGTCAGTGAACTGTATTTCAAAGGTAAAGGGGATCGGGGTGCCTGCCGTGGCTCCATTCATGTCCAGGGAAAATTGTACGCTGACGGGTGGCACCAGAGGCATTAATAGCGGCCAGGCTTGCACCACGCGGATGTCTTCAGCCAACAGGTTGG
>CAZKQY010000571.1:0-5360 GCA_964555005.1 uncultured Syntrophotalea sp.
CGCAGAGCATCTCTCGGGCCCGTTGATCCGCCGAACGGGCCGCGACCCCTTTGAGCTTGAGTACCAGCATAACGTTATCATAGGCGGTAAGAGCTGGGAAGAGATTGAACCCCTGGAAGATAAAAGAGATATATCTTTTGCGAATAGCCGGCAGAGACAACTCATCCAAACCCGAAATCTCATTGCCGTACAACAGAAAGGACCCTTCCGTTGGGCGCAGAATACAACCGAGGAGAGACAGTAGGGTCGTCTTACCGCTGCCTGAAGGACCGAATAAACCGATCATCTCCCCTGGATTGACCTGCAAATCGACACCATCAACAGCGGTAACAGAAACACGCCCTTCAGCATACACCTTGGTCAAATTTTTGGTAATAATAGGTTGGTCCACCTTCAGCCCCTGAAAAGAATGGCAGGATCAATTTTTTTAATTTTGCGTATGGAAACAAAAGATGCGGCAAGACACATTATAAGGGTCAGACCAAGCACCAACAGATTAACCCACCAGGTCACCACCATCACCATATCAGCTGCTTCGTAAAGTTTAACAGTCAACAGGGTCAGGAGCAGACTGACCAGATACCCCAACATGGCGTTGAGAAATGCCTGAGAAAAAATAATTTTATAGATATCTCCATTGGTAGCACCCAGCGCCTTGAGAGTACCAAATTCTTTGATATGCTCAAGGGTGGAATTATAAATAGTCTGCCCTACAATGAGCATACCGATAAGAAAGCTTATGGAGATGGTTAACATGAAGGAAAAACCGACCCCCGTTTCCATAGTCCAGTAAAGTCGAGTCTTTCGACTGAAAGTCTGTTCATCAAAAACATCGACTTCATTCAGCCTTTTCTTCAATGCTGCGATCACCTTGTCAACCGCATAGCCCGGGGCTACTTTGATCACGACAAACACTGTACTGTCAGAGCCCAAATAGGTCACCAGGTTCTGGGCCAGAGCGAAAGAGGTGAAGATAATTGGTGCGGTGGTAAAAGACTTAACCCCTTTGGAAATACCGACTAACTGCAACCGGTGCGAGAGCACATCACGATATTCGCCGATGTCTATATCGCCAAGCCTGCTCATGGCCGACTCGTCCACAATAAAAAAGTTGCCATTTTTGACTCGGGCGGGATCGCCTGCTACCATCTCCCAAGGCCCACCAATTCCGGTGTCAGGATTGAATCCGACAATCTCAACCTGCTCGGTGCCACCTTCGTTTTGCCTGATCACCCCCCAGGCGACAATCAACTTTTCCGCTGAGGCAACTCCTTCTTCAGAAAGAATTTGATAATATATGTATTCAGGGAAGGGTTGAGAAAAATCAAAATTCTTACTGTTTTTGGATGTAACCCATATATCGCCGGGAGTATGATCGATAATCACCGAAGAAGTTTGCACCAAACCCAGGAATATACCCATTTGAGAAAAAATCAGTCCCACAGCAAAAACAACACCGAGCAGCGTGATGCAGGAGCGGGTCTTATCGTATAGCAGAATTTTCAAGGCAACAGTGAACATAACGGTACCTGATCAACTCCAAAAAAGGATCTATCTCAACCCGACAGCTTACAGCAGACTTAAATCTAAACACATTTTTTGCAAAGAACAAGCCACTAAAAGGAAAATTGGCAATTGATTCATATTTGTTTCACAACAAACCGTTAACTGTCCCCTGCGCATTGAATGTAGTGTGATTTCGCAGGGTTTGTCCATAGCTTTCGGCCTGCATCTGGCAACGGGGCAGCTTCACCTCACACTCATTCACTAAGGCATATTAAATGATAGATTTGAATGGCTCATTTTTAAAGCTGATCGATTTGTCACAGTTTCTGGACCAGCAGACCAGTCTTGACAACTGCCTGCGTGATTTGGCGGCGTTGGCAGCCGGCATTGTGGATACCAGCAACTGTTCCATCATGCTGCTGCACAGGAGTACGGAAACCGATGATTTTTGTCTGCGAGTCTTCGCTCATCACGGTGTCCTTCCCGCCAGCTCTTTACAGGAAGCGGTCAAAGTCAGCAAGGGCATCGCCGGCCGGGTTGCAGCCGCAGGAAAGCCGGTTTTGGTAGAGGATATAAACAACTCTCCCTATCGAAAATTGGCCCGTTGCCCTGACCACGCCGGCAAAAGCTTCATCAGTATACCAATTCATTCGGGAAATAAAGTGATCGGCGTCATCAACTTCAGCAACCCCAACACAAAACACTGCTTTGATCAGCAGGATTTACATCAGGCGAATTTCGTTGGCCTGTTGGTGGAAAAATCGATCCAAGTTATTCAATTGCAGAATATTTTACAGTCGAAATTTGTGCAATTGGCCATCAGCCAGGAAACCAAAACCCTGGTGAATCACACCATTGCTTCGGCCATTCGTGAACCGGCTAAACTGGCAAAGATTGTAGCCAAAACGTTCTATCAGGAGATGACCAAGGCGGGCTTTACTGCTAACCAGATTGTCGCTGCAGCGGGCGAGATTATCTCGCTGCTCAATCAAAACTTGGGCAAACACAAGAAACGGCTCTCGTCGGCGACGGACGATGAGAGCCCGGAACAATAGCCTGAATAAAACTCAGGGTGGTAGAGCAGCAGATTCGATTCAGGGGCGGGAAACCACAAGGACTGTAATTTAACACAAATCGAACACAGATAAAGGCGGATGCACGCAGACTAAATCGAAACCAAAAATAAATTAAACCGGCACTCCATTCATCTCTAGAAAAAAGGGGTTATCCCTATTTATCAACAGTTATCTGCGTTCGCAAAAAGGTTTTGGTTTACCATTGATGCATTCGCAAAAATTGCGTCCTATAAATCCTGGTGTTTTTTCAGGAGCTAAGGCATTTCATCTGGCATGTCGAGGTTCTAAAAAACCGCCGTAACGCCGCCGAACGAACTTTTTGCAACACCAGCATAACTTAACTGCACCCCGAGTAAAGCTTCAACCACCTTAGGATCATATCGAGACGCGGCACCCTCTTGGATACGAGCCAAGGCCTCTTCTCCGGACACAGAGGGGCGGTAAGAGCGTCCTTCAAGCATGGCGCAGTAACCATCCACAACGGCCAGAACCCGAGAGATAAGAGGGATGTCTTCGCCACGCAAACCGTCGGGATAACCGCTGCCATCGTAATTTTCATGATGATGAAGAATGATGCTCTTCACCTCTTCGCAGGGTTCAAAATCTTGCAATAACTCAAGAGTGCTGTAAGGATGATTTTGCAGAGTGGAGAGCTCCAGGCCGGAAAGTTGAAGCTTTTTATCCAACAGTCTACGATCTAGAAGCACTAGCCCGAGATCATAGATTAAGGCAATATAAAGGGCCAGTTCCCGATCCCTTTCTTCAGCACCAAGCTGGGCCATCAGGGCATCAACCAACTCAGGATAGCAGCTGCCGCCCTTACCGTAGCGATTTTTGGCAGACAGAAGGCTATCAAGAGAAGCGATTATCGAACGAAAATCCTTTTTGCCTTGCCCGGCCTGGCCTTTGAGATTGTCTATGAAAGCCGCAACACGCTCAACCATAACCTGAGCCAGGCGAAGATCTTTGTTGTTAAAGGACTCGCTGGTATTTTTATCGGTAAAATTGAGCACCCCTATCACCCGCCCGTCCCTCTTCACAGGCACAGACAACAGCGACTTAGAGCTGTACTGATTACTGATATTTGGGCGACCAAAACGGGAATCTTCCTCAATATCCTCGACCAGCAAAGGTTGTCCCTCTGCCGCCACCCAACCCGCCAGCCGATCGCCCAAACGCAGTCGAGTACCACGGACTACTTCTTCAGTCAGACCGCGAGCAGAGCGAATGACCAGATCTCCGCTTAATCGGTCACAAAGCATCAAAGAAGAAGTATTGGCGCCGAGCATTTCGGAAACGAATTCAAGCACTCGTCCCATGGTCATATCGAGGGCGGCATCCTCCATCTCGAGGGATAACCGTGGGATTCGTATTCGACATAAAAAGCCTTTGTCGCCATTAACCGCTTCGATCTGCCAACCGTTGGCTTCGACCGCTTTACGCACCAGATATAAATTCAGGGCCGAAGTCGCTTCTTGGCGACCGAACTCATCCCTGACCTGAAACAGGTCGCGTAATTGCGCAGCTGGAAGCTTTTCTGTCGCCTGCAAACTGATTTCGATCGACTCCCCGTCGCGAATGAGCAGCTGCATATTTGTCCCTTGGGAAAAACACCCCGCTAGCCCTTGCAACAAATTAAGAAGCAACTGACTAACCTGTATCCGATCACCAACAATATCGGGCTGGTCGCTATCCGGCGCTAACTCCAGATTGAGCTTCTGCCGCTCCAGGGTAGTTTTAATAAGCTGATTGGATAGAGTCTCATCCAGTAGTTCCCCCAAGGGAATAATCGTCTTACGACTGATCCGGCTTTCATCTTCAAGACGCAAGAAATCAAGTTGCTTACTCAAGATAGCCGTTAGCCGGTCAGCTTCGCCTTCAATGATGCGAAGAAACTCGTCTTGACCACCAGACCCTGCCGACGCTGTTTGCTTAAGGTAGTAAGTGGCACCCGTGATGGAATTTAGCGGCGTACGCAATTCATGAGACAGGCGGGTAAGAAATTTGGTCTTGGATAGATCAGCATCGATGAGCTTGCGGTTGAGTTCTTCAGCGTAGGCCACCTTTTCTTTATATTTTTCCAGCAGAAAGGCGTTTTTCAATGCCAGGGCAGCTTGGCTGGCCAGCACTCGAACCAAGGCAAACTCTTCTTCGCTAAAGGTCCGGTCACCCTTTTTGTCATTGATGTTGAGCACCCCGAGCAATTCATCATCCCCGACAATCGGGCAGGAGATAAACGAACGGGTCTTATATCGGTCACGGCGGCTTGCCTTGAAACGCTCATCCTGCTCAATATCGGTGACCAGCACCGCCTGCTGTTGCTGAGCCACCTTGCCGGCTATGCCTTCGCCGATTTTGATCCGGTAATTACGACCAAAGTCATTCTGAAAGCCCCGCGAGCTATGAATATAAAGTTGCCCCCGATTGTCGAGTAACATCAGGGAGCCTTTTTCGGATGCGGTATAGCCAATGGCCAGATCGAGAATGAGACAGGCGATGGCCGGCAACTCATCGGCGCGAATAATTGCCCGGCATATTTCGTCGATGACCGCCATGCCATCACCGTAAACGTCCTGCAACCCCGTGGCTTTCATCGGCTACCACTCCAACTTAAAAAGTCGTTCACTTCAACGACCGTCACTCGTCAACAGGTATTCGTCTAAGCTTATCCTGGTAAAAGAATTCGCATCTATACCTTACATGCAAAAATCTAGCCGCGTATATTCAACCACAAAATCGGTCAGTTGCCACAAAACAACTCGACATTTGATACCATGT
>CAZKQY010000572.1:0-4610 GCA_964555005.1 uncultured Syntrophotalea sp.
CCACCTGCGGGGTCTCTACGAAGGCGACAACTCCGGCATCTGCCGAATGGGTCGCTCTATCGCACAAGCGACGTGAGCATTTTTTGCGACTGCATCAAAATTGAAGAATGTGATTTTGAAAAACCGCACACAGTTACTACCAGTTTTGGTGTCGCCGCTTTTAAAAATGGAGATAGTGGTACGACCTTGATAAATAGAGCCGATGAAGCATTGTACCGGGCCAAAGAAAACGGTCGGAACCAAGTTCAGTTTAGTGAATAAAATGTAGTAGCCGCGACTCGATTTGACAAAGGGGGCCGGTTTTGCTGAAAGCTTCTTAACTGCAATCTTGCGAGCCTGGCACCGTCGGTCTTGTTCGGGTGGCATCAGTCATAATTTGAATACATAGAAATGGCCCATCTGATTGAAGGAGGGGTCTTTTTTGTTTATTTTTCAGGCTTGGCGCAGGGCGTAATCGTATTTTTTGCTTATGTCCATCACCCTGTATGCCTGGAACGCGCCGCACATGGCGTCGGGGCACGGTCCTCGTCGACTTCCGATTTTCTCGGGGGGCTGACTTCGGGCCGTTGGCCAAGCGGTAAATGAGTATTTTGATGGGTAAGTGTAAGAACTCTTTCTCTTTTTATGGAAAACGAGAATGTTATGAATTAGTGGTTAAGTTGTGTGATTGAGAACATCGTTTTGTTAATAAATTGCTTTATTCATATAAACAAGGTATATTAACTGTTTGGAAATACTTCCATGGAAAAAAAAGCATGTGTTCGAAAAAAAGGAACTATATGAATAATTTAAAATTTGGAGTCATCGGTACTTCAAAAAAAGAGGATGAACGACGTGTTCCAATCCATCCAGAACATCTGATACGTCTTTCCGAACCAATTCGCCGGCAATTGATATTTGAGGAAGGGTATGGAACACCTTTTGGTATTACCGATTCAGAAATGTCGGATCAGTCAGGAGGGGTTGCCACACGTCACGAACTATTAGCCGATCTTGGGAATGTCATCTTTGCCAAACCTGTGTTAGAGGATTTTGAAGAGCTGCGCGAGGGTGGAATTCTTTGGGGCTATCCCCATTGTGTTCAGCAAGGGGCGCACACTCAGGCTGCGGTCGACCGTAAGCAGACCCTTATCGCTTTTGAAGATATGTATGTCTGGGGGCCTAGCGGACAGATTGGTCGCCACACTTTTTATAAAAATAATGAACTGGCGGGCTACAGTGCGGTATTGCATGCCCTGCAGCTCAAAGGGATCGACGGGCACTACGGTAACCAACGCAAAGCGGTTATTTTTAGTTTTGGTGCGGTCAGCCGTGGCGCAATATACGCCTTGAAAGCTCGTGGTTTTAGAGATATTACCATTTGCATTCAACGTCCCGAACACGAGGTGCGTGAAGAAGTGCCTGATTGTCACTATGCCCGTATTCGGAAAGGCAATGAAGGTGAAGCGCGCATGGTGCTGATAGAGCATGATGGAACGGAACGACCATTGGTTGATCTGCTTAACGAAACAGAAATCATCGTGAACGGCACCCTGCAAGAACCCGATCATCCCATCCATTTTGTTACGGAAGATGAAATGTCTTGTCTCAAGCCCAATTGCCTGATTATTGACGTCAGTTGCGACGAGGGCATGGGCTTCTTTTTTGCCAAACCAACCACCTTTAAAGATCCTATGTTTAAAGTTGGCAGGGTCGATTACTACGCCGTGGATCATACTCCGAGCTATCTATGGGAAAGTGCTTCACGGTGTATCTCAGCGTCCCTTATTATTCATTTGCCGACCGTGTTGGCGGGGTATGAGAGCTGGCAACAAAATGAGACTATTCGACAGGCTGTGAACATTGATGCCGGCGTTATTCAAAAGCCGGATATTCTGTCATTTCAGAATCGCGAAGCGTTGTATCCCCATGCAGTTATTGCATGACGGCGTCGCCAAAAAGTCCGCCTTACAGCGTTATGGTGTTCTTCAGGACCTTGACACAGTAGAGGTTGTCTTTACCCCTGAAAAAACAACAGGTTCTATAGGACGAAATTTTTGCTTAGCCACCCTGTGAGTTGTTGTGAATGTATCATTGATTGTTATGGTGAGAAGCGGACGTTATGAGAATGCTTAACTGAATGGTGCGAAGGGGTAGAGCGGTAACAAAACGTTCCCGGCTACAGGAAGGTCCGTTGCCCTCATAGTTGCATAGCAGATAGTAAAAAGGTCCACCTGATTGCAGGGTGGGCCTTTTTCGTTTTGTGGCGAGCTGGTCGAAGGGCGCGACCTTACTTTTTGCGCTCGGCCATCATCTTGTAGGCGCAAAATTCGCTGCACATTGTGCATGTGCTGTGATCCTCGTTAGGTTTCGGTAGAACAAGCACCTTTTTGCGGTCTCAATACATCAACGCCGAGAGTTTTTAACTCGTTGCACTGTTCATCGATCTGGGCGCGTGACTTTCCCAGTACCAAACCGCTTGCAAGGGGTTGGTTCTGTAGTGTTTTAGAGGGTTGTGGGGCGCAAGTGTTAAGTGGCAAAAAAATGCCCCTGTCCATGGCGACGTACAGTGCTTCGATCATCTTCGGATAGGAACTGCTTCCCCGCATGTTTATAAGGCGCATGGCTGGTTGCCCGAGAGTTCTTTTGATACTGTCAGCCAGTATTAGCGCTGCGGTCGATCCGTTGAGGCGGAAGTTAAGGTCAAAGACGAGGATTTTTTTGTCCTCCATTAGGGCAATATCTATCCCCAGAAATCCCCAGTACCCTTTTGCAAAGCCCTTTTGAGCCACCTGCATTCCAATCTCAATCGCCGCAGACGGTGCTTGGCTATTGATGTCGATCCAGTTGCCGTAGTACCTTCCACAACCATCGGTTATTTGCTCGGCGCTGCCCAGGTAGATTATCCGGCCAGTGGCCATAATCGCGTAATTGAGGCACAGGTTGTGAGTCATGGTCAAATATTCTTCGGCAATTACCTGCGCGCAGTTTCGAAAAAAGATTTCAGCGCGGCGCAGGTCATCGATGTTATGGCAAATGAGCACGTCGAAGCCGCCGCCTGTCGATTCGGCTGTTGCAGCTTTAATGACGACAGGCAGCGCGGTTGCGGTCAGGGACCGGCAGAGTTGTCCGGAAGGGATAAGGCGTCGGCAGGGCAGGTTTGCGGTTTCAACCAGATGGGCCAGATGGGCTTTGTTGTTCAAAAAAGAAAGGAGTGATGGCTTGATCCAATAAGCCTCTGGAGTTTCTTCAGAGGGATGGGGCGCATGCTGCAAAGCAATTTTGAAGCCTTGTTTTAAAAGACCGGAGAGTTGCCGGTCATGTTCATGGTTGTCTTTGTATCTCCTGAGACTGGGTGACGCAAAGCCGGCATCCTTCAGCAGTCGGAGGCCGGCCGGGGTGGAAACGCTGGCCGCACAAATCACCGGCATGTCGCCGGCAATCGTTAGCATGCCGCCGGTGAGCATCTCCAGGGTAAGGGGGTCGTGAGGCAACCAGGTGCAGGATTTTGGCGAGGGCCTTGGGCAGAGTGCCAAACCGGCACCGTAAACCTTGTCCAAGGTGATTTTTGGCTGTAGATCCGCAGTCATGATGGGACTCATTCCCATGGGCTCTTTCTGATGTTTTAGTCGGAGGGGTGATTTTCCAGAAAAGACGACAGCCCCTCCGCCAGATTTTCCAACAGAGCCATCTGGGCAGGGGAGGGATCCTTGCTATTGAAGGCGGGGGTCTTGTTGGCATCCAGCAGCACAGCTTCGTCGTCGACCATTACAAAGTCGAATTTACCGTAGTCAAATCCTAGAGCGGCGCGTGTGTGGCGTAAAGATTCGGGAATCGGTATGCCGATTTCCCGGTGTACAACATTGGCAGCCTTGACGATGGGCTCAGGTGAGATAGTGCGTTGACTCATCTCACGGTCTCCCATGAAAACCCATTGACGCAGGCAGTAATTGTCGCCGGCGTGCTCCGGAAGAAATTTTTCTACCACCAGTTTGCTGTTCCACCAGGTCGCTCGGGGGACCTCGTGGACGGAGTTAAAGATGGGGTAGTTGGTTGGGGACAGATAGCCACTCCAACTCCAGGGTAAGTGTTTTTTTATTTTATGGACCATTCGAGACCTGCGTTTGCGGCGAGCTAGCCCCTTTTCCTGGTCTCCACCGCAGTTCAGGTCGGTTTTGATGATTACCTTACCCTGGTAGTTGTCTGAGCGGTTGATGATCTGTGAGCTGATCCGGCGTTTGGAGATGTCCTGCACTTCGCCATTGATGATGATGGGGAAGCGCTTGCTGAATGTCAGATAATCCTCAGGGACAACGGTGGTATCGACGTGCAAAAAAAGGGCATCAGCCGGTTCAAATCGTTCGATTCCCTGTAAGTGAACGACAGAAATCCCCTTTTTTTGCCAGAGGGCCAACAATGTTTTCAGCAGGTAGGGAGTGGCTTGAAAATTTTGTTTGGCGTGGGTGAGAATAGCAACTTTTTTTATCATGAGCCGAGTCTCCGTTTGTAGCGATTTTCCCCACTATCGCATAGTCCGTTTTGGTTTGTCCTCGGGATTCTTTTTCGAAGGAAAACCAGCGAACTTACTTTTTGCGCTCGGCCATCACCTTGTAGGCGCAGAACTCTCCACA
>CAZKQY010000573.1:0-2042 GCA_964555005.1 uncultured Syntrophotalea sp.
AACTGCAGGAGGGAATCCTTATCGTTCTGGAGTACCAGGACAAGCGCATCTGCCTCTTGGTCGACGAAATTCTGGGTCAGCAGCAGACAGTCATCAAGGCTCTATCGGATTATATCGGCAATGTCCGCGGCTGTTCCGGCTGTACCATTCTGGGCAACGGCGAAGTCTGCCTGATTTTGGATATCGGTACCATGATGGAAATAGCCGAAGACGAAAGAATACAGGTAGCCGCTGCATCATAAACACTCAACTCTCAGTTGTCAGTTTAAACAAAGAATAGTGACACATAAATCGCAACAAGGAGAAAAACTCTTTTCACACCTCATCCCTTAAAGGCTGTTTACAAGACTTGTTTCTACCGCTTTTTACTGACAAATGACTTTTGAATGCTGAATACAAAAACCAGGAGTTTCCATGCTGAACGAATCGTCATCACTTTCACAGCCTTCCCCTGAAACAATCGGCTGTATGATGCCCATAACAGATCGAGAGTTCGAATCTCTGCGCGCCTTGATCTACGAACGTTTTGGCATCAATCTCACCGACCAGAAACGCTCTCTTCTGGTAGGCCGTCTGCAAAAACTGCTTCGCAAGAACAGATTCCAGACATTCAAGAGCTATTACGATTATCTGCTGAAAGACTCGACCGAACAAGCCCTCAGCCATCTCATCAACCATATTTCCACCAACTTTACCTACTTCAACCGGGAAAAAGACCATTTTGATTATTTTTTCAAAAGTGTATTGCCCGCCGTCGTCGATCGCCTGAAAAAGGAGAACCGACGGGAATTGAGGATCTGGTGCGCAGGTTGTTCCTCGGGAGAGGAACCCTACATGCTGCTTATGCTCATGGCGGAATTTTTCGGTAAAGAATACGGCCTTTGGGATGCCGGCATCCTGGCCACAGACATCTCCGAAAAGGCATTAACCACTGCCAGGGCAGGCGTCTATCCTGAAGAACGTGTGAATCTGGTGCCTGAGAATCTTAAACGGAAATATTTTCAAAAGATCGGCAATGGGCAGTGGGCTGTGAACGAACAACTGAAGGAAGAAACTACCTTTCGCCGTTTTAATCTGATGAATAAAGAATTCCCCTTCAAAAAACCGTTTCAGATTATTTTCTGCCGTAATGTCATGATCTATTTTGACCAGCCGACTCGCGACGCTCTGGTAAAGAGATTTCACCAAGTCACCGAACCGGGCGGTTATCTCTTTATCGGGCACTCAGAAACACTGGGCCGCACTCAGGGCCTGTATCACTACCTGATGCCTGCCACCTATCAAAAGAGGTCGTCCTAATGACCCGGAAGGTTCGTGTTCTCATTGTCGACGACTCCGCACTGGTGCGTCAGATCCTCTCCAAAGGGCTGGCCCTGGACCCCGGCATTGAAGTGGTGGGAACGGCGCCAAACCCTTATGTGGCACGGGACAAAATTGTCGGACTCAAACCGGATGTATTAACCCTCGACGTTGAAATGCCCCATATGGACGGGGTCGAGTTCCTGCGGCGCCTCATGCCTCAATATCCAATCCCCGTCGTCATGGTGAGCTCCCTTACTCAACGGGGAAAACAGATCACCATGGATGCCTTGGAGGCAGGAGCGGTTGATTTCGTCGCCAAACCGACTACCGACATAGCCCGCGGTCTCAATGCCATGCTGATGGAGCTGAGGACCAAGGTCAAAATCGCTTCCACCGTCAACGTTTCCCATTGGAAAAACAAACGCACGCCCCCTTCCATCAGACAGACGATCACAAACGGCCGCGCTTTAGCAGAATCGACCGACAAAGTCATCGCCATCGGCGCATCAACCGGAGGTACCGAAGCCATTAAAAAAGTGATCACCCTATTTCCCGCAACTATGCCCGGCGTCGTCATCGTGCAACATATGCCGGCCGGCTTTACCAAGATGTTCGCCGACCGTCTCAACCAACTGTGCGCCATGGAGGTCAGGGAAGCCGCTTCCGGAGACCGAGTCATGCCCGGGTGCATTCTCATTGCGCCCGGCGAGAAACACATGAAGGTGGTTCGTTCAGGCGGC
>CAZKQY010000574.1:0-3337 GCA_964555005.1 uncultured Syntrophotalea sp.
CGCCGCCCCAGCAAAGTAGCCGGGAGCACCGCTAGCGGAAGTACGAGAAAGGCGATGGCAGCCAGTCTCCAATCGGCCTGAAAGGCGGTGACGACAAGGCCAACCAAAAGAACACTTTCACGCACCCCATCTACCAACACATTCGCTGAAGAACGTTGTAGCGCCCCAACATCATTGAGGATCCGCGACATGACATTGCCTGTGGAACTCCGGCAAAAATATCCCATGGACAAGGATAAAGAATGGCTGTAAAGATCATTGCGGATATCCTGCACAACCAATTGCCCAGCCGTCTTTATAAAATATTCCTGAACATAACGCCCGGCACCTTTAACTACCGCAAGCCCAATAATAATGATCGGGACCAGGTTGATCAGGCCCCAATTACCCCCGACTAAGATTTTATCGACAAAGGGCTTTAGAAGTTTCGCCATTGCGATATCTGGCCCGGCCGCACACACAGAAGCCCCGACAGCCAGGAGCACTCGCCATAGATAAGGTCGTGAATACCAGAAAAGACGAATATAAAGATGTTTTGCACTTTGCTTCATTTAGACTGATCTTTCTGTAAAGACGGATAGGCCATGTCTAAAACCATTTGTGCGACACGTTGCGCACAGCCAGAATCTCCCATTTCATTTCGAACGTCAAGCAGGTCTTGATGCATGGACTGGCAATAATCCTTATCGTTAACAATGCGCACAATTTCCTTCGCAAGATTATCGGCAGTCGCCTGATCTTGAATGAACTCCCGCACCACCTCCCGGCCGGCCACAATATTTGGCAAGCCGATATAAGGTGCCTTGATCAACCGACGGCCGATGGCAAAGTTTAGCGCTGGCGCTTTGTACATGATCGCCATCGGCGTGCCAACCAGAGCTACCTGCAAGGTCACTGTCCCAGAAACCGAGAGGACCGCGTTACAGGCGCGAGCCACGTCATAGATATTCCCTTCGGTCAAGTGTACGGACAAACGGTTCCCCTGCAACACCTGATGCAGTTCCGCCCGCTGAAAAGTAGGCGCCACCGGCAACAGAAACTGTACTGCTGGAATCTGTTGCTGGATGCATTGGGCGGCAGCGATCATGGTGGGGAAATTATATTTCAACTCACTCTGGCGACTACCAGGAAAGAGCCCCACTACCGGTCGGGCCGGATCAAGATTCAGATCACCGAGGGACTCCCCATGCTCACGGATGGCCTGCAGTTCATCGAGGAGTGGGTGTCCGACATATTCAACCAACAGATCTTCTGCTCGATAATACTCTGGTTCAAAAGGAAAAATAACCGCCAGACGGTCAACGATTCGAGCCATTGTTTTTACTCGCCCGGGGCGCCAGGCCCACACCGTCGGCCCAACAAAAAACAGAACGGGGATACCGACTTTTTTGGCTACCCGCGCCAAGCGTTGGTTGAATTCCTGAAAATCAATCAGCACCAGCACAGCCGGTCGGTCGGTACCGATAAGCAATTTTTTTAACCGCCGAAAAGCCCGATAGAGGCGCGGCAAATGGCCAAAAACCTCAACCAACCCCATCACAGCCAGTTCTTCTATGGGAAAAACAATTTCACAGCCGGCCTCAGCCATACGTTTACCACCGACCCCGTAAAATTCCATTAAAGGATTAATTTGCTGAACCGCTTCAATAAGATGTGCACCGTGCAGATCACCGGAAGCCTCACCGGTAACGACCATGATCCTGCGTTGCTCTCTGATCGATTTATCCACAAAAAAACCCTTTTGCAAATCCCCAACAACAAAATATGAGGAGGAAGTTTAACGAAGTCTTAACGGTATCAAGAAAACAAGCGGAGACACTCAAAGCTGCCTCCGCCTGTTTTGTTTCTAAACCGGTTGCGGAAAGAAAGTTTCCGCTCTGTTACTAAATATGGATCATATTTCCTGGCTTCAGTAGAGACTAGGGAGCTGATCACCCTGCCTCTTGTAACCACCTGATGCCCACAGAGAATCCGCAATCAGCGTGCTACGCCCCGGGTACTTTTACGAATAAAGTTTGCAAAATCCTCGACCTCGGGGCAGCCCTTTAATTCAACAGCAATTTGTTCCAAGGCCTCTTCGGTTCGTAAACCGGAGCGAAAAATCAGTTTAAAGGCCTGCTTGATCCCGCGAATCGCTTCCTCGGAAAAACCCCGTCGTTTGAGGCCGATCTGATTAATTCCCACCGTTTTGGCCCGATCCCCTTGGGCGATAGAGAATGGTGGCACGTCTTGAGTGACCATAGAACCGCCGCTGATCATAACGTGAGCACCGATGCGGGTAAATTGATGCACAGCACACAAACCCCCGAGAATAGCAAAGTCGTCGACGGCGACATGCCCGGCCAGAGTGGCACCGTTGGCCATAATAACATGGTTACCCAACAGACAGTCGTGGGCTACATGGGAATAGGCCATAAACAGATTGTCATTCCCAATGACCGTTTCTCCACCACCGTCTGCGGTACCCCTGTGCAGAGTGGCGAATTCTCGCACGGTATTACGGTCACCGATCTTTAACAGGGCCTTTTCACCACGATATTTAAGATCCTGAGGAGGGGCCCCGATGGAAGCAAATTGGAATATCCGGTTATCCCGACCGATTTCCGTCCAGCCATCGATAACCGTATGGGGACCGATAGTGGTGCCAACACCGATGATCACATGTTCGCCGATAATGACATAGGGCCCGATTTCAACGCCCTCAGCGATCTGCGCCCCTTCGTGAATTATTGCTGTTTGATGTATCATATTTCCTCAAGAATGCTCGCGCGGCGCGAAGGTGGCTTTAAGTTCGGCCTCCGCCACCAGCTTGTCCTCTACATAGGCTTTGCCTTCGAAACAGTAAATACCGCGACGACAGTATTTGATATCCATCTGCAGCCGCAATACATCGCCGGGCACCACCGGTTTGCGAAAACGAGCCTTATCGATTCCAACAAAGTACGTCACCTTATCATCAACACCTTTTTCAGCCAACGAGGCGGTTACTCCACCGACCTGTGCTAAGGCTTCAAGAATCAACACCCCAGGCATAATGGGATGTCCGGGGAAATGTCCTTGAAAAAAGGGTTCGTTGATAGTCACATTCTTGATGCCGACAGCCCTGGTACCGACCTCTAATTCCACAATTCGATCTACCAGCAAAAACGGGTAGCGATGGGGAAGTATCTTCATTATATCCTGTACGTTGAGCTCCATGCCAGCTACCCTTCCTTGATAAACTCTTGCAATTCTTCGACATGTTTCTTTAACCGATTAAGTTCCTTACGCATCTCTGGAAGTTTAGCGAAAGTCATCGAAGCCCGCAACCAGTCACGATGAGGAATAGCCGGCGAAC
>CAZKQY010000575.1:0-2838 GCA_964555005.1 uncultured Syntrophotalea sp.
TCGTCATTATCCAGGTATTTTTTTATCCTGGCAACCCTCGCTCCTGTCATTGTTTCAATACCGGTATCGGCAAGCGTGACCGTCCATTCTTCCCTGGCACCACCATCGTGATAAATAACGCCATTGGGCTTTGAAAGATCCACCGTGCAATCATTGACCATCGTATAATAATTGAAGAAAAAGTCCTTGATGATCTGCCCTTTATACCCCAGGCACAGGATAAAATCATTAAAGCCATAATGGCTGTAAATCTTCATGATATGCCAGAGTATGGGCTGTCTTCCAATCGCAACCATTGGTTTCGGCATGGTTTCACTCACGTCACGTATGCGCGTGCCCATTCCACCACAGAGTATAACTGTTTTCATCTTCCCCTCACAAACTTTTCAATGATATTCAATGTATATTCTATCTGCTCTTTACCCATCCCAGGGAATGTGCCGAGGAAGAAGGTGTCGTTCATGATGCGGTCGGTGTTTGCCAGATCGCCGATCTTGCGATGTTCAATATCCATGTATGCGGGCTGCCGGAGCAGATTGCCGCCGAAGAGGGTTCTGGTTTCGATGAGATTGTCGCTCAGATAATTCGTTAATTCCGTTCTGGAGAAGCCTGCGGTTTCCTTAACGGTGACAGGGAAGGCAAACCAGGCTGGGTCGGAACATTCTGTCGCTTTGGGAAGGATTAAATATTCCTCATACTGTTTGAACCCGTTTGTCCATTTCTCAAAATTGCTGCGCCGCGCCTGACAAAACCCATCGAGTTTCTTGAGCTGTTCCACCCCTATCGCTGCCTGAATGTCTGTCATTTTCAGATTATAGCCAATATGCGAATAGACATATTTATGATCGTAGCCAAAAGGCAAGGTCCCATATTGTGCGGAAAACCTTTTCCCGCAGGCATTGCTCTGGCCCGGCCCGCACCAGCAATCGCGCCCCCAGTCTTTAAGCGACCTGACTATCCGGGCAAGCGTGCTGTCGGATGTGAGCACCGCGCCGCCTTCGCCGGTTGTGATATGATGCGCGGGGTAAAACGAGCAGGTGGAAAGGTGGCCGAATGAACCGACGGGACGAGGCTGAGAAATAGGCCCCTCACCCCGGCCCTCTCCCGAGAGGGGAGAGGGAGTATAGATAGGGTTCAGGGCGCCTTCACTATCTCCCGCGAGGAAGGGGGATGAAGGAGCAGGAGAAAGCGTGTAGGTAGAGCCCAGGGCGTCGCAGGAATCCTCAATTACCCACAAATCGTGTTTTTGGGCAACTCGCAGGACTTCACTTATGTTGAACGGATTGCCGAGGGTGTGCGCAATGAAAATTGCCCGTGTTTTTTTACTGATTGCCGCTTCTATCTGTTCGACCTTGGCATTGTATGTTGGAATATCCACATCCACAAAAACGGGAATAAGGCGGTTCAGCAGAATCGGATTCAGGGTTGTGGGGAAACCCGCTGCGACGGTGATAACCTCGTCGCCGGGCTTCAATCGTTTTTCTCCGAGCAAAGGGGAGGTAAGCGCAGTGAGGGCAAGCAAATTTGCGGATGAGCCGGAATTGACCAGCAAGGCATGCTTCACGCCAACTTTAGAGGCAAGTTCTTCCTGAAACTGCCGGGCAAACCGCCCCTCGGTCAGCCAGAAATCCAGAGACGCTTCAACCGAGGCTTGGATTTCCTTTTCATCAAATATTCTTCCCGCATAGTTAACCGGGGTTTTTCCGGGGACAAAGGGGCGTTGTTGATGGCCGAAACTATAGTAGTTATGCACGAGGTGCTTCTGATGGAGGCGGAGTATTTGGTCTGTCACCTCGGTTTTCAGGCTACCTACGATTTTGCACTGACTCTTTTCAACCCAGAAGCTTTTATGCGCACGAACAATGCTTTTTTGCTTAAGCTTTCCTGCGGCAAGATCGTCAATGCCGATAATGAACGACGTATTTTCATGCTTATATTTATCCACCTCTTTGGTGATGAATGCAATCTGATAATCGTTCAGGTATTCACCGGTAATTAATCCAGGTCTAACCTTCCAGCCGGACTTATCGGTATGTTCATATTTCACCAAAGCAAGGGCGCCGATATCAAACATCAAATATCTCCTCTCCCTTGGTATCATCATCCTTGCACGCATTTATTATGCCTGCCCTGTTGAATTCGTCGTCAGTCCAGTCCTTTACCCTGTATAACGTGCCGTCCTCGGCCACGCATTCAAAATATTCCACTTCTTCCCGTTCTTGCCCGTATGATGCAGGCAGCACAATTACCTCAACATCTTTGCCGAAACTGGGAGGGATCGGCACTTTGACGAATCCTTCCGGATCTACGATCATCCTTTTCTTTAAAGCTTCCATAAGGCACCTTTTTTAAAAATGTTTTGCAAAGTTTTTAGGGGTCATGTCTTGAATCTTGCAGATTATTTTTGATTTTTGGGTATGCTTAAAGAGTGGCACGCTCCGCCCCCCTCGATTACATGGCGCAATCGATTACATATTTGTTCTTTTAGGTCTGCCTTTGAGATTTCAAGCATTAAATGGATAATCTTGATCTCCTTCAGTAATTATGAAAACCTTGCCGATAAAAGCAAATATACCTATTTTTGCTTACTACTATAGCACAGTGATGTCAAGAGGGTGTCTTTGGGGTCGTCTTTGGGGTCATGTATTGAATCTTGCAGATTATTTTTGAACCCCGAAGCATAGAAGCTCAAAGCTGAAAGCTGATAGCTGATAGGTTTTAGCTCATAGCATGCATTGAGGGGTCATGTCGTGAATCTTGCATATTATCTTTGAACCGCGAAGCCGCAAAGAGCACGAAGAAGAAATTTTATGTCCGGCGGGTTAAACGCCGGACATA
>CAZKQY010000576.1:0-3125 GCA_964555005.1 uncultured Syntrophotalea sp.
CCTCGACCATGCGTGTGGGCGGAGCGATTTCCCGCTGGTCGAGCGGCGCAGATTTCGGAACTTCTCCTCGCTCTCCCGCAGGGCCTGTTCCGCTTCCAGCCGATCAGTGATGTTTTCCTGAAAACTTTCGAACTCGCTGGCCTGTCCGTTTTTGTCCACGATCCGCCGCGAATGAACCTGGCAGATGACAAAACTGCCGTCCTTGCAGCGCAGGCGGTTGTTGAAAATGGTCCAGGAATCGTGCTCAAGAATGTTCTCCACCAGGGGCTCCCGCTCGGAAGGTATAGGGAACAGCACCTCCTGAATGCTGGAACGGTTGATGGTCTCCATCAGTTCCTGGGCCGAATCGTATTTCAGAATCGAGGCGAGCGCCGGATTGACGCTGACCAGTTTCCCCTCCCTGGTGGAACGGGTGATGCCGAAGGGGGCGTACTCGACGATGGAGCGGTATTTGCGCTCCGACTCGCGGAGCGCTTGGTCGGTCCTTTTATTTTCGACAATGGACCAGGCAAGATCCGCCAGCAGGGACACTGTTTCCACGTCCTGCTGAGTATAGGCCCGCGGTTTGTTTCCTACACCGAGAATAGCCACGATCTTCTCCCCGCGAAACACCGGCACCACCAACTCCCGAACCACCGGAGCGTGACCCGACGGCAGCCCCTTGCGGTGGGGAAGGGCGGCATAGTCGTCATGGATAACCGGGCGGCGCTGGTGGATACAGTCCACCCACACCCCGGCCTCCGACACCGGATAGTGCAATCCTTTTCCTTCCGCCTTGCAGAACTCCCTCTTGGTCCGGGTGGACCAGCTCTGCAGAGACAGGGTTTGCTGATCGTCCTCGAAAAAATGGTAAAAGCCGATCTGACTCTCGGTCAGCTCTTCCACCTCATTCAGGGTCGCCTCAAGCAGTTCCTCCAAGCTATGCGTCGCAGCGAATTGGAGCAGCCGCATGCGGGCGACCATGACCAGTTCGTTGCGCTTGCGCTCGGCGATGAAACGCGCCTGCTGCACATTCTGATAGGCGATGGAGGAAAGCTGCCTGGCCAGCGTGTACAGCGCCTGCGCAACCTGACCGAACCGCTCGTCGGACATGACCGGCACTTCCCGGAAAGCCTCGACCGCTGCCTCTTCATCGGCGTCCACCTCCCGGGCGTAGGCGCGCACCTGCTCTTCGGTAATGCTTTCGTCGCGCACCTGGCCGATCAGCCAGTTGGCAACGTGCCGTCCCCCGACCGAGATGGCGGCGCCGGCGCCCCAAAGTCCTGCGCTCAGGCATTGCCGAACAGTCGGTCCCGAATGGGAAATCTGGCCCAGTGCCGCGTCGGATTTCGTACACCTGACGAATCCTTTTTCCGTTGCACGAACAATCTCACACAAGCGGCAAAAACCGCCGGGCTCGGTAAGGGGTGTACCGTCGGGGAGGGTGATAAGGGACGCCACGCCGGTGGCCCGGGCGAACTCATCCTGCAGGCGCTGGATGTCAGACAGACTAAAAAGTTCTTCGAAATCTATGTTCGCCGCATCGTCCAGAGGACGCGTCAAGGCCACGATGCGCTTCTCCAGAGCCTCTTCGGCCCTCTTGCGGTCGGTGATATCTCTGGCAAACGAGCAGCTGTAAACCTGGTCCCCATATTTGAGGAGGTTGACCGTGACCTCCACGGGAATTTCACCGCCGTTCTTGCGACGATGCGCCGACTCAAAGGTGTGGGAGTCGGTGGCGGCCAATTTTGCGCGATGCGCCCGCCAGAATTCCGGGGTCAGGTCGGGGTCTATATCAAAGAAGCTCAGGGTGCAGAGCTCCTCCGGCGTATAGCCAAGCTTCCGGGCCCAATAGTCGTTGACGAACAGTATCCGGCCATCCTCGCTGCCCCGAAAAATGCCCAGGGCCGACCGGTCTATCATGTACTGGCTCAGCTTCCGGTCTTTCTCAGCCCGCCTGCGCTCAATCAGTCGCCACGTACCTTCCATCAGCAGGGTCAGCTGGTTTACATCGGCTTCGTCGTAATCCCCGTCTTTGTTCCCGACGCCGGCCACCAGCACGATCTTGCCGCCGACGATCACCGGCAGACTCAGGTGCCGCGAGAGTCGCATATGTCCATCGGGCGTGCCCTTTTTCCACAGATTGGGGGCACTGTAGTCGTTGGTGACGACGGGGCGGCGCTGCCGGACGGCTTCCCCCCAAAGCCCGCTGGATTCAACCGGGAAATTTAGTGTCTTATTGGCTACGTCGCATCCCGGCATGACATTGCGGGACCATACCTGCACAGTCATGACCGTCTCGTCGTCGTTCATGAATCCCAGGAACCCCAGTTTGCTTCTGGTCTGCTCTACTGCGGCTTCGAAGGCAAAATTCGTGATCTCGTCCAGCGTCGCATCCGTCATCTGGTTCAGCCGGAGCAGGGTTTCCGTGCGCTGGGCATTGAGACGCAACGCCTCTTCCACCTGCTTGCGCTCGGCGATTTCCTGTTGAAGCCGTTGATTGGCGATCGTCAACTCTTCGGTCCGCGCGACGACCTCCTGTTCCAGATTCCCGGCCAGTTCCCTGAGACTCAAGTGCGTTCTCACCCTGGCCAGGATCTCTTCCGGCTGGAACGGCTTGGTGATATAATCCACGCCGCCGGCCTGAAACCCCTTCACTTTATCGCGTTCATTTTCCAGAATGCTGATAAAGATAATGGGGATGGAGCGTGTCCTCTCATCCGCTTTGAGCCGACGGCAGACCTCATAGCCGTCCATGCCCGGCATCCGAATATCCAGCAGAATGAGATCGGGCAGGGTGGTCTGGACGAACTCCAGGGCCAGTTCGCCGTCGGAGGCGGGATGGACCCTATAGCCGTGTGACGTCAACAGATTCATCAGGAGCTGACGATTGGCGGCAGCATCATCCACAACCAGCAGCCTGTTGAAACCCACTGTCTTTTCTTTATTCATTTCGACTCCTGCCGCTTTGCCCGCGCACGCCCCTGACCAATCGTAACATCCGGCCGAATTCAGAATCATGGGCCAGGGGAACCAACAGGTCCGCCACCTGGCCATTACAGGCCCGTAGATTTTCAATGGCGCGATCCACCGCAGTAATATCGATGCGGACAAGCGCCCGTTCCAGTCGTTCCAATAGCTCGGCG
>CAZKQY010000577.1:0-3300 GCA_964555005.1 uncultured Syntrophotalea sp.
CCAATAAACGCATCAAGGTCGACTTGCCGGAGCCGTTGGCACCCACCAGGGCGATGCGCTCGCCCCGCTCGACGATCAGATTGACATCGGCCAGAACCCGTAACTCATCGTAACCATGCTCTACCCCCTTGAGTTCCAGCACCGCACGGCCGCTACGGGGAGGCGCGGGAAATTGAAAAGCAATACGCTTGCGCAGAGGCGGCACCACAATCCGCTCGATACGCTCCAACTGCTTGATCCGGCTCTGAACCAGAGAGGCCTTGTTAGCCTGATAGCGAAACCGGCTGATAAAAGCCTCAATGCGGCCGACCTCTTCGTCCTGGCGCTGCTTGGCCTCACGCAGAGCTGTTACCCGCCGCTCCCGCTCCTCCAGATAGCGGCTGTAATTACCGGGATATTCGGTCAGGTCACCGTTCCAGATCTCGACAATGCGGCTGACCACCCGATCGAGGAAAAAGCGGTCATGGGATACCAAAACCACGGCATAAGGGTAGCTGGCCAGATAATCCTCCAGCCAGTCCCTGGCCGGCAGGTCGAGATGATTGGTCGGCTCATCAAGAAGCAACAAATTAGGCCGCTGCAACAACAGCTTGGCCAGAGCGATACGCATCTGCCAACCGCCGGAAAAATGCTCGCAGGGGCGATCGCGGTCATCGCTCGCAAAACCAAGACCGTCCAATACCTTGGCGATTTCCGTATCGAGAGTATAACCGCCCCGCTGACGAAAAGCCTCCTCTATGTGAGCGTAACGCGCCATGCGCTCGTCGTTAGCGCCGCCGCCAAGTTCCTGCTCAAGAGTGCGCATCTCCTGCTCCATAGCGGTCAATTCACCGACAGCAGAACGCATCTCATCCACCAGACTACGACCCTGGTGCTCCAAGCCCAGCTGAGGCAAATAACCAAAAGTAGTCCCCCGGGCCATCTGTATTACACCATCGTCAGCCTGAACCTGACCGGCCAGAAGGCGCAGCAGAGTGGACTTGCCCGCACCATTTTCACCGCACAAACCAATGCGATCTTCTGGACGAACATGCCAGTTGATACCGGCAAAGAGCCTTCGATCGGCAAATTTTTTGGTAATCTCTCTTAATTGCAACATAGCGTTTCTTTATAGCATAAGCTTCGCAGTGAAAAAACCTTCAAATACGCCTTAGCAGGGACCAACAACCCTAGTTTCTGCTATCCAGCAACAGCACTTTCTGCTATAGTTGCGAGTGTTTACCAAGAGTATGATAGTCTATAAAAGTCAATAACGATTAAGCCCAACCGAGAACTTTTACTACCGCTCTCGTAAGCAGCCTGAAAAAAGAATCTTTCGTCAGGCCGATGCTAAGCAGACCATTCGGTGGTCTCACCAGAATCCGTCAAGATCTTTAACGAGATCCTGAACCAAACCGGCAGACAGCCCACAAGGGTTTTAGCACCGCACTAAGCATTTGAACGGTTCGACAGCACGAACGAGCCAACTCTACCCGGTGCTATATAAAGAGTTTTTAAAGTTGAACGCTGCAACAGAGGATTTTCCCCGTACGGGTCCGTCAGACTGCTTCACCGGCAAAAAGGTGTGGCTGTTCGACCCAGGACCCCGGGCGAACCGGCAGGATTATGCCTGACCGCATTTCATTTTGATGGCTGCTCTGCGGAGCGGCCGAAAGGATCTACATGAGTAAAAAGATGCTGATTAATGCTACCCATCCGGAAGAGCACCGGGTAGCCATCGTCGAGGACGGCATACTGAGCGAACTCGACATTGAAATTACTGGCAAACAACAGACTAAAGGCAATGTCTATAAAGCGGTCGTGGTTCGAGTAGAAACCGGTCTACAGGCAGCTTTTGTCGATTATGGTGGTGAACGGCCCGGATTCCTGCAGATCGGTGAGATCCATCCTTCATTCCACAAAACCGACCCCAACAGCGAAACCAAGGGCCGTCCGCGCATCAACGACATGTTGCGTCGCGGCCAGGAACTGCTGGTGCAGGTCGTCAAAGAGGAGCGAGGCACTAAAGGCGCCGCGTTGACCAGTTTTCTGTCCCTGCCAGGTCGTTATATGGTGTTGATGCCGGAAAGCGACACTAAGGGCATCTCCCGCAAGATCGAACAGGAATCAACTCGAAAAAAACTCAAACAGGCCATGAACTCCATGGACCTGCCGGAAAATATCGGCTACATCGTCCGCACCGCAGGTATCGGCCAGAAGAAGGCCGAACTCAAACGAGACGTCGATTATCTGTTGCGGGTCTATGAAAAAATCTGCGAACTGGGCAAACAGGTCAAGGCACCGGCTCTGGTCTACAAGGAATCGAACCTGGTCATTCGCTTGATCCGTGACTATTTCAGCCCGGATATCGACGAAGTGCTGGTGGACGACCCCAAGGTAGCTCAAGAAGGCAAAGACTTTTTCCAAGAGGTCATGCCGGAGTATGCGCAACTGGTGAAACTGCACCAGGAGCGGCGACCGATTTTCTCCCGCTATCAAATCGAAGAACAGATTGAAGCCCTTCACCGAAACAAGGTCCCGTTGCCTTCCGGCGGGTCCATCGTTATCGACAGCACTGAAGCGCTGGTCGCCATCGATGTCAACTCGGGGAAAATGGCGACGGAAAAAGGAGTGGAAGGTACCGCCTTCAAATCGAACATGGAAGCGGCCGCCGAAGCCGCCCGCCAGCTGCGACTCCGTGACCTCGGCGGCTTGATCGTCATCGATTTCATCGACATGCGGGACCGCAAACATATCCGCGATGTGGAAAAATGTCTCAAAGACTCACTTAAAAGCGACAAGGCCCGTGTCTCTGTCGGTCGCATCAGTCAATTCGGCCTGCTGGAAATGAGCCGGCAGCGTATTAAGGCCGCTCTCGCAGAAGCTTCCTATCTACCCTGCCCTCACTGCGATGGCAGCGGCCGCATCAAGAGCGCAGAGGCTCAGGCCCTGAACTTTGTCCGCAAATTATCCGCCGGCATGGCCAAGGGTCAGATTGGCCGAGTGGAAGGCCAAGTTCCTCTGGAAGTAGCGGAGTACCTGCTAAACAACAAACGCGCCGAATTGAATCGCCTCGAACAACAATATAATGCATCCATATATATCAAAGGTTGCGCCGAATTAACCAACGGTCAACTTGAGGTAGAGTTTCTTCGCCGTGAAAAGGAAGAGCCGAAATCGGCCCAGAACTACGTCGAAGCTTCTTCGGGACGAGCTGAAAACCCGGCAGAACTGGATACCGGCGAAGCAGAAGAAATCGAGTCGGAGACTGAAGCTGAGGCTGAGGCTGAAGCTGAAGCTGAAACAAGCCCCCGCCCCAGC
>CAZKQY010000578.1:0-1898 GCA_964555005.1 uncultured Syntrophotalea sp.
TCTCGCCGAACGCCTGGCCGGTATCCACGAGGTACAGTTGTTTGGCCAGGAACAGCGTACCCTGGAGGAATTCGGTGCTCTGCAAGAAGACTATCGGCAGAGTTCTTTTCGTGCCATTCACTGGGATGCTTTTCTGTTTAGCGCTCTGGAAACCCTGAGTGCTCTGGCCATCGCGGGCATTCTCTGGCGTGGCGGTATCGGCGTGCTCGCCGGCACCGCGACCTTTGGCACCTTGGTGGCTTTTATTGAGTATGTGCAGCGGTTTTTTGCTCCATTGCGTAAACTATCGGCCCAATATTCTTTGCTGCAGTCGAGTAACGCCTCCTTGGAACGGTTGTTTCAATTGCTTGATGAACCGCCGGAAGCGGCCGGAAACTCTTTGCCTGCTGGGGGCGAAGGAGACTTGCGCCTGGAGCAGGTATCTTTCAGTTATGATGGTCGAACTCCGGTATTACACAATATAAATCTGATCATTGAGCCGGGTCAGACCGTTGCCCTGGTCGGCGATACCGGTAGTGGCAAGACCACCATTGGTCGTCTGCTGCTGCGCTTTTATCAACCGACTTCCGGACGTATTTTGCTCGATGGTGTTGATCTTGCGAGCCTCGATCCGGCGCTGGTACGCCAGCGCATCGGCTGGGTAGCCCAAGACCCCTTTCTGTTTGCGGGTACGGTGCGCAACAATCTCGACCCTCAGCAGTTGTACAACGATAGGGAATTATTGAAGCTTATCGAGCGCAGTGGTTGTTTGTTGGTAGTTGAAGGGTTAGGCGGGCTGCAGGGACGTATCGAGGAGCGGGGTAAAAACCTTTCCTCCGGCGAGCGGCAACTGCTCTGCCTGGTGCGGGCGTTGGTGCAGAGGCCGGCTATCATCGTCTTCGATGAAGCGACCAGCCGCCTCGATGTCGGTACCGAGGCTCAGGTCAAGGCCGAGATGGATCGGGCTCGAAAGGGGCGCAGCGCGCTGATTATCGCTCATCGGCTGCGTTCGGTGAGCGCTGCCGACAGGATCCATGTGTTGCACCATGGCTCTATTCGTGAAAGCGGCAGTCATTCTGAACTGTTGGCGGCCAATGGTCTATACGCCCGTCTCTGGCGGCTGCAGGATTTAGCCAATGGTAGTGAAGAGTTATAGGTTGCCACGACGCCTGCGCGATTCGATTCAAAGATTATCCAGATTGACTGTTCTACCGAGGAGATTGAGGATCATAGGCAGGTTTTTTTTGGAAAGGCGCTTCCAGGGCGGTTGGTGCTTCCAGGGTCGTTTCGATTTCGGGCAACAGGAAAGAATAGCGGGCGTTGGCCACATGCTCTACCAGGGTATTGGCAAAGGACAGACGATAGTCCCCTTCTTTCGCCTGGTAGATCAGCAGGGTTGAATGCAACAGGCGTTGGCCGGGAAGGTCTATGCCCAGATCATCTAACTGCTCGGGAAAGCGGCCTTGCTCCAGGCGATAGCTGCGCAGGGCCATGCGAACCTCTTCGCCCCGAGCCACGCAGTCATCAAAGGCCCGGCCGGCGGTCATTTGACCAGCGAACCAGGCACCGATAAACAGCAGCGCCGCAGCCATCAGGGTGGTGCGCACATGAAAACTGTCGCGATAAGGAGCCAGGGCCACCGTGGCCAGGGGCAGGCCAATAAGGGCCAGCAATACCCAGCTGGAGATCAGAGGCAGGAAGCCTTCCCCGAGCCAGAAGCCGGTTAAGCCGGTGCTTGCAAGGAGGAAAGCCGAAGCGAATTTACGTAACGGGGTTGAAAACATGGCGGTCCGGCATCCTGGGGTAAGAAGCCCGTCAAATCCGTATATGGTCTCCCCCCCTTTTGCAAGGGTTTTGTGACTTGATGACAGGGACAAGATTGCTGCCGTATATCCGGCCTCTTTTTGAGGAGCTTTACG
>CAZKQY010000579.1:0-2959 GCA_964555005.1 uncultured Syntrophotalea sp.
AGGACACCGCCTCTTGTCATTTTTAAGGTTTTAGATCTTTTTGCTTATTCGCCGAGATAGGTGTAAGAAACCAGCGCCTTGTCCAGCAGGGCCAGAAACTGACTGGTCTCTTCAAAACTGATTTTGCCCGAGGCAACGCCTTTTTCCAGGGTATCGCGGACGTGTTTGAGGATCTCCGGACCCTTGTACTGGACGTATTTAAGACATTCCCAGGTGGCGTCGCCGTTGATTACCGTGTCAATCTTGTAGTTGGTCTTGCGATTGAAGCTGATATGGACGGCGTTGGTGTCGCCGAACAGATTGTGCATGTCGCCGAGAATCTCCTGGTAGGCACCGATCAGAAAAAAGCCGATGTAATAGTCTTCCCCGTTTTCGATCTTGTGAATGGGCAGATGCTCGGTGCGACCCTGCTCGCCGACAAAACTGGTGATTTCGCCGTCCGAATCGCAGGTGATGTCGGCGATGGAGGCCATGATCTCCGGCTTCTCGTTCAGGCGCTGAATCGGTACGATGGGGAACAACTGGTCGATGGCCCAGGAGTCAGGTAAGGACTGAAACAGGGAGAAATTGGCGAAATAGGTCTGGCGCAGGCTCTGCTGGAAGTCCTGTAGCTCATCGGGAACGGTCCTCATTCGCTCAACGATGCTGCTGATCTTGATGAAGATCTTGCTGCACAGCCATTCAGCCAGAGCCCGGTCGTGCAGATTCAGGTAACCCAGGTTGAACAGGCTCACCGCCTCCTGAATCAGCTGAATGGTGTCGTGATAATCGACTCGCAGGGAGTGACGATCGAGACTCTGGTAGATGTCGACTAGTTTCTTGACCGTCGGTGACAGCTCTTCGGCACCCTCGAGGATTTCGTCGAATTCGGGCAGGGCGTTCTGAGTATTGGTGTTGAGAATGTTGGTGACCAGAACCGAATAGTGGGCAACGGTGGCTCGTCCCGATTCGGAGATGATGTTCGGGCAGACCACGCCGGCTTCATCGCAGATATTCTTTATCTGGTAGACGACGTCGTTGGCGTATTCTTCGATGGTGTAATTGGCGCTTGAAAAATCGCTCGATTTGGAGCCGTCGTAATCGACCCCCATGCCGCCGCCGATATCCAGGTATTCCAGGCCAACGCCCATCTTGCGCATCTCGACATAGATACGGCTGCCTTCAATCAAAGCATTCTTGATCTTGTCGATCTTGGTGATCTGGCTACCGATATGAAAATGTAGCAGCTTAACCTTGTCCAGCAGATCTTGCTCCCGCAGGAGTTCCACCGCGGCCAGGAGTTCGGAGATCTTCAGGCCGAATTTGGCGTCGTCGCCCCCGGAGGTCGCCCATTTGCCGGTACCGCGGGAGGAAAGCTTGACCCGAATGCCGAGCTTGGGAATAATGCCGGCCTTTTTCGACAGGGCCAGGATCTTTTCCAGTTCAAAGAGTTTTTCTACCACGATGGTGATGTCATAACCGATGCGCGTGGCGTAGAGGACCATCTCAATAAAATCGTTGTCCTTGTAACCGTTGCAGATGATCGGCAACGGTTCCCCGGCGGCAAAGAAAATGGCTGCGACCAGTTCCGGTTTGGAGCCAACCTCCAGCCCCATGTTGTGCTTTTTGCCGAATTGGGCGATGGCCTCGACCACCTGGCGCTGCTGGTTGACCTTGATGGGATAAAAGGTCTGGTAGTTTGCCGGATAGTCATACTCGGCGATGGCGTTCTTGAAGGCCCGATTGATGGCGGCGATGCGTCCCTGCAGCACGTCCATGAATCGCAGCAGGATTGGCGGCTGAATGTTGCGCTTGATGAGATCGTCGACCAGGGAACGCAAGTCGATGGAATATTTGGAACTCGGCGAAGGATGGACGCAGATGTGGCCCTTCTTGTTAATGGAGAAGAAGTCGTCCCCCCAGTTGGGAATATTGTAAATTCTTGCAGAGTCCTTGATCGACCAGCGTTTCATAGGCATCACCCGTTGAGTTGTTGATAGGCAATTCGGCGGGTCTCTAAGCCCAGCCGTAAATCATATGATAATTTCATGCCACGGGCGTCAGGCCAGTCGGCTTTTGAAATCCTGATAGTTAAAACTGCGTAAGGTCTTCAGCTCGCCGCTATTCGGCTCGAAGGTGCAGATATGCGGGTGCTGAATGCCGTTAAAGGTGGTGGTCTTGACCATGGTGTAATGGGCCATGTCGAGAAACGCCAACCGGTCGCCGGGGGCCAGGGGCTCTACAAAAGACCAGTCACCGATCACGTCGCCGGCCAGGCACGATGGCCCGCCGAGGCGATAGCCGCAGGCTTTTTCGTTGGCATCGAAGCCTTGATAAATGTCGGGCCGGTAGGGCATCTCCAGCACGTCGGGCATGTGACAGGTGGCGGAAACATCCAAAATAGCCGTATCGACCTGATTATGTACCACATCCAGCACCTCGCTGACCAGCAGGCCGGTACCGATGGCGACAGCTTCGCCCGGCTCCAAGTAGATCTGTACGCCGTATTTATCCTGAAAATAGCGGATCAGCTCCACCAGACCGTCGATATCGTAGCCCTCGCGGGTGATATGGTGGCCGCCGCCGAAATTAAGCCACTTCATTTGCGGCAGGAATTCGCCAAATTGTTCTTCAACAACCTTGGCCGTGCGGGCCAGCGGTTCAAACAACTGCTCGCAGAGGGTATGGAAATGCAGGCCCTCGATCCCCTTCAGCGAACGGTTATCGAACTCGGCCCGGCGAATGCCCAGTCGGGAACCTGGTGCGCAGGGGTCGTAGAGGGCCGTATGTCCTTCGGAATGCTCGGGGTTGATGCGCAGTCCCACCGAAACCCGCCCTTGTTCTTTCTGCCACAGGGGCCGAAATCTCTCCAGCTGGTTAAAGGAGTTGAATACCAGGTGGTTGGAGATGCCCAGCAGCTCGACGATGTCCGCTTCCTTGAAAGCGGCGGCAAAACTGTGTACTTCGCGGCCAAACTCTT